>JBAUTD010000210.1:0-14160 GCA_049582045.1 Burkholderiales bacterium | reverse complement strand
GCGCGAGGCGCTGCACGTGGCGCGCGTGCTCGAGCGCGCGCTCGCTTAGCGCCGCCGCGCGCTCCAGGCGAACAGCGCAATCCCCGCTACGATCATCGGCAGGCTCAGCCACTGCCCCATCGTCAGGCCCAGGGCCAGAAAACCGAGGAAGGCGTCGGGCTCCCGCGCGAACTCGGCGATGAAGCGGAAGCTGCCGTAGCCGATCAGGAACAGCGCCGAAACCTGGGCACGCGGCCGCGGCTTGGACGAAAACCACCACAGGATCACGAACAGCGCCACGCCCTCGAGAGCGAACTCGTACAGCTCGGAAGGATGGCGGGGCAGCGGGCCCGCGCCGGGGAATACCATGCCCCACGGCAGCGTCGTGACGCGCCCCCACAGCTCGCCGTTGATGAAGTTGCCCAGCCGCCCGGCTGCCAGACCGATCGGGACCAGCGGGGCCACGAAGTCCATCAACGCCCACCAATTGATCCGGTACTTGCGTGCCATGAAGCCCATGGCCGCAAGCACGCCGAGGAAGCCGCCGTGAAACGACATCCCGCCGTGCCAGACCTCGAGAATCTCGAGCGGATGCGCAAAGTAGTACTCCGGCTTGTAGAACAGAACGTAACCCAGCCGCCCGCCGAGGATGACCCCCAGCACCGCGTAGAAAATGAGGTCATCGAGTTGCTCGCGGGTCACCGGCGCGAGGCCGGCCCGGATGCGCTTCACCCCGAGCCACCAGCCGGCCGCGAAGCCGGCGAGGTACATCAGGCCGTACCAGCGCACGGCGAGCGGTCCGATCGAGATCGCGACCGGGTCGATATTTGGGTGGATCAGCACGGTAGAATTCAATTCTATCGTTCGGAGGCGGAACATGGCTGACAATCGCAGGAGCCGGCTGATCACTCAGGGCGTGGCGCGCTCGCCCAATCGCGCAATGTTGCGCGCGGTGGGCTTCGGGGACGGCGACTTCGACAAGCCGATCGTCGGCGTGGCGAACGGCCACTCGACGATGAATCCTTGCAACGCCGGCATCCAGCCGCTGGTGGACAGCGCCATGGCCGCGCTCGAAGCCGCGGGCGCCAAGCCGCAGGTGTTCGGTGTGCCGACAGTCACCGACGGCATCGGCATGGGCACCGAGGCGATGAAGTACTCGCTCGTATCGCGCGAGGTGATCGCGGACGCGATCGAAACGTCAGTCAACGGACAGGCGATGGACGGCGCGCTCGTCGTCGGGGGCTGCGACAAGAACATGCCCGGCGGCATGATGGCGCTTGCGCGCATGAACGTGCCGGGAATCTACGTCTACGCGGGCACGATCAAGCCGGGCAAATGGAAGGGACAGGACCTGACCATCGTGTCCGCGTTCGAGGCGGTCGGCGCGTACAGCGCGGGAAAGATGAGCGATGAAGACTTCGTCGGCATCGAGAAGAATGCCTGCCCGAGCGTCGGCGCCTGCGGCGGACAGTACACCGCGAACACGATGAGCTCCTCGTTCGAGGCGCTCGGCATGAGCCTGCTCGGTTCGTCGCAGATGGCATCCCCGGACAGGGAGAAAGCCGACTCGGCCGCCGAGTCCGCTCGGGTGCTGGTACAGGCGATCCACAACAACTTGCGGCCGCGCGACATCATCACGCGCAAATCCATCGAGAACGCCATCGCGCTGGTGATGGCGACCGGCGGTTCCACGAATGCCGTGCTGCACTTCCTGTCCATCGCGAGTGCCGCGGGCGTGAAGTGGACCATCGACGACTTCGAGCGCGTGCGCCGGAAAGTGCCGGTGCTATGCGATCTGAAACCTTCGGGGCGCTTCGTCGCAGTGGACTTCCACCGCGCCGGAGGCGTGCCGCAGGTGCTGAAGATGCTGCTCAAGCACGGCCTGATCCACGGCGAATGCATGACGATCACGGGCAAGACTCTCGCCGAGGAGCTCAAGAGCGTTCCCGACGAGCCACGCGCAGACCAGGAAGTGATTCGGCCCTGGTCGAATCCAATGTACAAACAGGGTCATCTCGCGATCCTCAAGGGCAACCTGGCGACAGAAGGCTGCGTGGCGAAGATCACCGGCCTGAAGAAGACCTCGATCACCGGCCCGGCGCGCGTGTTCGATTCCGAGCCGGCGTGCATGAAAGCGATCATGGCGAAGAAGATCAAGCCCGGCGATGTGATCGTGATCCGTTACGAGGGACCGAAAGGCGGGCCCGGCATGCAGGAGATGCTCGCGCCGACCTCCGCCCTCATCGGCCAGGGCCTGGGCGAATCGGTCGGTCTGCTCACCGACGGGCGCTTCTCCGGCGGCACCTGGGGCATGGTGGTGGGGCACGTCGCGCCGGAGGCCTTCGTCGGCGGCGCCATCGCGCTGGTGAAGGAAGGCGACTCGGTCACGATCGACGCGAAAAAGCGCCTGATCCAGCTCAACGTATCGGCCAGGGAACTTGCCGCGCGACGCAGGAAGTGGAAAGCGCCCAAGCCGCGCTACACGCGCGGTCTGCTGGGCAAGTACACGCGCCTCGTGTCGACCGCCTCGAAGGGCGCGGTCACCGACCTGGACTAGAAGCCCGAGCCGGGCTGCTGCAGGAACTCGGTCTCCTCGGGCGTGCTCGCGCGCCCGAGCGCGGCGTTGCGGTGAGGAAAGCGGCCGAAGCGGCGCACGATTTCCCAGTGCCGCACGGCATAGGCAAACGTGTCGGCGGTCTCCGGCCAAGGCGCGAGCCGGCCGATCAAGGCAATCGCACGCCACTGGTCATCGAGCGCCTCGCTGTGCTCGAACGGCAGGTACAAGAACAGCCGCTCGACCGGCAGCATGCCGCCGTCGTGACCCAGCTCAAGCGCACGGCGCGCGGCGCTAAGCGCCAGCGCGTCGCAGGTGAAAGCCCTCGCCTCCCCGCGAAACAGGTTGCGGGGAAATTGGTCGAGCGCGATCACCAGCGCGAGGCAATCGCCCGGGCGCGCCAGCCATTCATCCAGCTCGCCTGCTGCGGCGCGTTCATGCAGCGGCAGAAACCTGTCGCGTATCTCGAGGTCGAACTCGGGGGCCTTCTGGAACCAGGCTTTCCTCGCCTTGCCGTAGTCGACGCCGGCGCCGAACCAGAAGCGCAAGACCTCTGCTGCCCGAGGGTCTTTGGCGTTTACCATGGGCGCATGCTGCATGAGCCGGAGGCCGCAAGCAACGCCATGTCCAACCGCCTAGCGAACGAAACCTCTCCGTATCTCCAGCAGCACGCGGCGAACCCGGTGGACTGGTATCCCTGGGGCCCCGAGGCACTGGAGCGCGCGCGCCGCGAGGACAGGCCGCTGCTGCTTTCAGTGGGCTATTCGGCCTGCCACTGGTGCCACGTGATGGCGCACGAGAGCTTCGAGGACCCCGAAGTCGCGGAGGTGATGAACCGTCTGTTCGTCAACGTCAAAGTCGACCGCGAGGAGCGTCCGGACATCGACCAGATCTATCAGACCGCGCACCAGATGCTCGCGCAGCGTCCCGGCGGTTGGCCGCTGACCATGTTTCTCTCGCCCGACGGCACGCCGTTCTTCGGCGGCACTTATTTTCCCAAGACCGCGCGCTACGGACTGCCGGGTTTCGCCGATCTTCTCGAGCGCATCGCCGCGATCTGGCAGGAAAAGCGTGCGGAGATCGGGCAGCAGAACGCACAACTTCGCGGCGCGTTCGCGCGTACCGTACCCGGGGGCGGCGGCCATCGCTCGGAATTCGACGCAGGGCCGATCAAGGCCGCGCTCGACAACCTGCGCGAAAATTTCGACCCGCAGTTCGGCGGTTTCGGCGGCGCGCCGAAATTTCCGCACCCCACCGACCTGGAGCTGTGCCTGCGCGCGTGGGCGAAAGACGGGGACCGCGGGGCGCTCGACATGGCGCGCATCACGCTGGCGCGCATGTGCGACGGCGGAATCTACGACCAGCTCGGCGGCGGTTTCTGCCGCTACAGCGTCGACGCGCAGTGGATGATTCCGCACTTCGAGAAGATGCTGTACGACAACGGGCCGTTGCTCGGACTCCTGGCCGACGCTTGGCTCGCGACCGGCGAGGCGCGCTTCGCCCGGTGCGCCGAGGAGACCGCGGGCTGGATCATGCGCGAGATGCAGTCCCCGGAGGGCGGCTACTACTCGTCGCTCGACGCCGACTCTGAGCACGAGGAGGGGAAGTTCTACGTTTGGAGCCGCGAGGAGGCGCGCGCACTGCTGAGCGGCGAGGAGTACGCAGTGGTGGAGCCGCACTACGGGCTCGACGGACCGTCGAACTTCGAGAACCGTCACTGGCATCTTCGCGTTGCGAAGCCGTTGGAGGCGGCCCAGGAGGAGTTGCTGGCGTCGGCGCGCGCGAAGCTGTTCGCCGCGCGCGAGCAGCGCGTGCGGCCGGGCCGCGACGAGAAGGTGCTGGTGTCGTGGAACGCGCTCGCGATCCGCGGCATGGCGCATGCGGGGCGGGTTCTCGGGCGCCCTGAGTGGCTAGAGTCCGCCCGCCGTGCGCTGGAATTCATTCGCGCGCGCATGTGGCGCGACGGGCGGCTGCTGGCGACCTACAAGGACGGCAGGGCGCACCTCAACGCCTACCTCGACGATTACGCGTTTCTCGTCGCGGCGCTGATCGAGTTGCTGCAGGCGCGCTTTTCCTTGGCCGAGCTGGAGTTCGCGGAGGAGCTGGCCGAGGTGCTGCTCGATCAGTTCGAGGACCGCGAGGCGGGCGGTTTCTATTTCACTGCCCGCGACCACGAGCGTCTGATCCATCGGCCCAAGCCCGGGCACGACAACGCTACGCCGTCGGGCAACGGGGTTGCGGCGTGGGCGCTCGGTCGGCTCGCGGCGCTGACCGGCGAGGACCGCTACGCGCGCGCCGCCGAGCGTACCCTGGAGCTCTACTTCCCGACCATGCGCGACCACCCGGCCGGATTCGGGGCGCTGGCGCTGGCTCTCGAGGAGGCGATCATTCCGCCCGCGCTGCTGGTGCTGAGGGGCGAGCCACAGGCGCTCGCCGATTGGTCGGCGCAGTTGGCGCGCGAATTCCTGCCTGACTCGCAGGTGGTCGCAATTCCCAATGGTATCAGCGGCTTGCCTCCAGCCTTGGACAAGCCGCCGCATCCCGGCCCGGTCAACGGATGGCTATGCCGGGGCGTTACTTGTCTGGCGCCGATGAGCGATCTGGCAAGCCTAAAGCAGGCTTGCAAACAGCCCGCAATGGGGTAGCATGGCGCCCTTTCCCGGCGCCGCTGTTGCGCTGCGATGTGGATTATCCCTTTGTTGCATAAGGAGCTTGTGATGAAACGCCTCGTACTCACCCTCACCCTGGCCGGGATGGCGTTCGCCGCCGCGCCGGCCCGGGCGGACCTCGCGATGGCCAAGAAGTACAACTGCCTCGCCTGTCACGCCGTGGACCATAAGGTTCTCGGACCCGCCTACAAGGACGTCGCCAAGAAGTACGCCGGCCAGAAGGATGCCGAGGCGAAGCTGGTGCAGAAGGTCGAGAAGGGCGGCGCCGGCGTCTGGGGCAACATCCCGATGCCGCCGAACTCGAGCGTTCCCGACGCCGACGTGAAAGCGCTGGTGAAGTGGATCCTGTCGCTTAAGTAGTCGTCGTCAGGCAACACAGGTTGCGCAAGGGCCGGTCCGACCGGCCCTTTTCATTTATCATCACCAGCGCGCGATTCACCAAGTCTTACCCCATCCGGAGGTCGTATGCACTACGCCAAGCACACACTTACGCTTCTCGCCGCCGCGGCCGCGATTGCCCTGGCCGGATGCGGAGAGGAAAAGAAGCCCGAGGCAGCGAAGCCGCAAGCCGCGGCGCCGGCCACGCCGACGATCGAGATCAGGATCGGTCACGTCGCACCGCTTACTGGCAGCATCGCGCACCTCGGCAAGGACAACGAGAACGGCGCGCGGCTTGCAATCGAGCAGGCGAACACTGCCAAGATCATGATCGACGGCAAGCTCGCGCATTTCGATCTGATCGCAGAGGACGACCAAGCCGACCCGAAAGTCGGAACGACCGTGGCGCAGAAGCTGGTCGACATGAAGGTCGCCGGGGTCGACGGACACCTCAACTCGGGCGTGACGATCCCCGCATCGGCGATCTACCACCAGGCCGGCATCCCGATGATCACCGGTTCGGCCACCAACCCGCAGCTGACCGAGCAGGGTTTCGACAACGTGTTCCGCGTCGTGGGCCGCGACGACCAGCAGGGTCCCGCGATCGCGAACTACCTCGCCGCCACCGAGAAGCCGAAAGTTGTCGCCGTGATCGATGACTCCACCGCCTATGGCGAAGGACTCGCGGACCAAGTGGCGAAGACGCTCAAAGCCGCAGGCGTGAAAGTTCTCGCGCGCGAGAAGGGCACCGACAAGACCACGGACTGGATGGCGGTGCTCACCAAGGTGAAGGGCGAGAAGCCGGACGCAGTGTTCTACGGTGGCATGGACGCAACCGGCGGCCCGCTGATCAAACAGGGCCGCGAGCTCGGGATCAAGGCCGTGTTCTCCTTCGGCGACGGCGCCTGCACCGACAAGATGCACGAACTGGCGGGCGAGGCGGCGGAAGGCCTGCTGTGCTCGCAGGCGGGCATCCCACCGCAGGCCGCCTCGAAGACGTTCCTCGAGGCCTACAAGGCGAGGTTCAAAGTCGATCCGATCCTGTATGCACCGTTCACCTACGATGCTGCGAACCTGATGATCGAGGCGATGAAGGAGGCGAACTCCGCCGAGCCCGCGAAGTACCTTCCGTTCCTGCACAAGATCAGCTACAAAGGCGCGACCGGCAAGATCGAGTTCGATGCCAAGGGCGACCGTAAGGACGCCGAAATCACGATTTTCGTCATGAAGGACGGAAAGGTCGTTCCGACCGCGGTCGTCAAGGCCGGCAAGACCGTGCCCTTCGACGAGTTCATGAAGAGCATGGGCGGCGCGTAAGCTTCACGCCAGTGATC
This sequence comes from Burkholderiales bacterium, assembly GCA_049582045.1. Lineage (GTDB taxonomy): Bacteria > Pseudomonadota > Gammaproteobacteria > Burkholderiales > SG8-39 > DAHVFK01. Next base: position 7,246 of record JBAUTD010000210.1, on the reverse strand, counting down.
AGGCGACGAGACGGCACCTTCGGGTGCCGTTTTCGTTTTGGCGGGCGGCGCGGAGTTTGCTAGGCTCTGCCGCGCATGGACATTTTCATTCAACAACTGATCAACGGCCTCACGCTGGGCGCTGTCTATGCGGTCGTCGCGCTCGGGTACACGATGGTCTACGGCATCATCCAGCTGATCAACTTCGCGCACGGCGAGGTCGTGATGATCGGCGCGATGGTCGCCTTCACCGTAATCAATGCGCTCGCGCCGTTCGGCCTGCCGCCGCTCGTGGTGGTGCTGATCGGCACCGCGTGCGCAATCCCGGTATGCGTCCTGGTCGGCTACACCATGGAGCGGCTCGCCTACCGGCCGCTGCGCCGCGCGCCTCGCCTGGCGCCGCTGATCACGGCGATCGGAGTCTCGATCATCCTGCAGCACCTGGCGATGCTGGTGTGGAGCCGGAACGTGCTCGCGTTCCCGCAGATCATCGACATCAAGCTGTATTCCATCGCCGGCGCGACGATTACCAACGTGCAGGTCACGATCATCCTGACCTGCATCGCGATGATGGTGGCACTCGCGCTGCTCGTATATCGCACCCGCCTCGGCACCGCGATGCGCGCGACCGCGCAGAATCCGCACGTCGCGGGGTTGATGGGCATCGACGTCAATCGCGTCATCGCCGCGACTTTCGCGATCGGCGCCGGGCTCGCCGCGGTGGCGGGGGTGATGGTCGGAACCTACTATGGCATCGCGCAGTACACGATGGGCTCGATCCTCGGCCTGAAGGCATTCTCCGCGGCGGTGCTGGGCGGCATCGGCAACGTTCCGGGCGCGATGCTCGGCGGGGTGCTGATGGGAGTCGTCGAGGCCCTCGGTGCGGGCTATATCGGCACCTATACCGATCTGTGCAAGATTTCCGGCGTCTCGAGCTGGCTCACCGAGCGCTGCGCGCACGACGGGCACTTCGTCCTGTTCGGCTCCAACTACCAGGACGTGTTCGCCTTCGTGGTGCTGATCCTGGTGCTGGTGTTCCGGCCTTCGGGCCTTCTCGGCGAGCGGGTGGGCGACCGCGCATGACAGGGGCCGCCCGGCGCAACCCGGCGCTGTTCTGGTTGGCGCTGGCCATCGCCGCGACGGCGCTTGTCGTGCTGCCGTTCGCGCTGAGCGGGATCGGGACCACGTGGGTGCGCGTCACCAACCTGGCGCTGCTGTACGTGATGCTCGCACTGGGACTGAACATCGTGGTCGGTTTCGCCGGCCTGCTCGACCTCGGCTACATCGCCTTCTATGCCGTGGGGGCCTATACCTACGCCCTGCTTGCCAGCCCCCACTTCGGGCTGCACCTTCCGTTCTGGGCGATCCTGCCCATCGGCGCGGCGGTCGCCGCGCTGTTCGGCGTGCTGCTGGGCGCGCCGACGCTCAAGTTGCGCGGAGACTACCTCGCCATCGTGACGCTCGGCTTCGGGGAGATCATCCGCATCTTCCTCAACAACCTGTCGCGCCCGATCAACATCACCAACGGGCCCCAGGGCGTCTGGGGCATCGACCCGTTCCGTATCGACGGCTTCAGCTTCTCGGCGAATCAAACGATCCTCGGGCTGTTCTTCAGCGGGCCGGTCAAGTACTACTACCTTCTGATCGCGCTCGTTGCGGCAGTCATTGCGCTTACCCTTCGACTTCAGAATTCCCGCATCGGAAGGGCCTGGGAGGCGATACGCGAGGACGAGGTCGCTGCGCGCGCGATGGGAATCAACACCACCAACCTCAAGCTACTCGCGTACGCGATGGGTGCGACGTTCGGCGGCGTCGCGGGCGGCGTGTTCTCCGCGATCCAGGGCTTCATTTCGCCGGAGAGCTTCGTGCTGGTGGAATCGATCATGGTGGTGTCGATGGTGGTGCTGGGTGGCATGGGCAACGTGTGGGGCGTGGTGCTGGGGGCGATTCTGCTTTCCTTCGTGCCCGAGATCCTGCGCTTTTCGGTCGGCCCCGTGCAGCAATCGCTGTTCGGTCGGATGTTGATCGAGCCGGAGGTGATCCGCATGCTCCTTTTCGGGCTTGCGCTCGTATTGGTGATGCTGTTTCGCCCGGCGGGGCTGTTGCCCTCCGCGGTGCGCAAGCGCGAGCTCGCGGAGCGCAGGGAATGACCGAGCTCCTGGTCGCGCGCGGCGTCGGCAAGCGCTTCGGCGGGGTGCAGGCGCTGTCGGACGTTTCGTTCGCAATCCGGCGCGGCGAGATCTACGGACTGATCGGCCCGAACGGCGCCGGCAAGACCACGCTGTTCAACGTCTTGACCCGCATTTACGAACCGGACGAAGGCGAGTTCGACTTCGACGGCGCGCCCCTCGCCGGGCTCAAGCCGCATCTGGTGGCCGAGCGCGGGATCGCGCGCACATTCCAGAATATCCGCCTGTTCGCCAACCTGTCGGCGCTCGAGAATGTCATGATCGGGCGCCACGTGCGCACCCGGGCCGGCGTGGTCGGCGCGCTTCTGCGCGACCGGGGCACGCGCGCCGAGGAGCACGCGATCGAGCAGAGCGCGCTCGAATTGCTCGACTACGTCGGCATTCGTGCCCGCGCCAACGACCCGGCGGGCAGCCTGCCCTACGGAGACCAGAGGCGGCTGGAAATCGCGCGCGCGCTTGCGACCGATCCCAAGCTGCTCGCGCTGGACGAGCCGGCTGCGGGAATGAACCCTTCCGAGCGTCTCGCGCTCGGCCAGTTGATCGTGCGCATCCGCGACGGGGGGCTGACCGTGCTGCTAATCGAGCACGATATGCGTCTGGTCATGAAGGTCTGCGACCGCGTGCTGGTTCTCGATTACGGCGAGCGTATCGCCGAGGGCCTTCCGGCCGAAGTCCAGCGCGACCCGAAGGTGGTCGAGGCCTATCTCGGCACCCCGGCGGCGACATGAACCTGCTCGAAGTCAGGGGGCTGGAGGTGCGCTACGGCGGCATTCGCGCCGTCAAAGGAGTCGATCTCGAGGTCGCCGAAGGAGAGCTGGTGTGCTTGATCGGCGCCAACGGCGCCGGCAAGACCTCGACTCTGAAGGCGATCTGCGGCCTGCTGCCCTCGCACTCCGGAATCGTGCGCTACGACGGCAACGAAATCTCTCGCCTGCCGGTGTACCAGCTGCCGCGCCGGGGCCTGGTCATGGTGCCGGAGGGGCGCGGCATCTTCCCCCAGCTCACAGTGGCCGAGAACCTCGCGATGGGCGCGTACGCGCGCCGCGACGCCGACGTGGCGCGCGATCTGGGGCGCATGCACGAGCTCTTTCCGCGGCTGGCGGAGCGGCGTACGCAGACCGCCGGCACGCTTTCCGGCGGCGAGCAGCAAATGCTCGCCATCGGCCGCGCACTGATGAGCCGGCCCCGAATGCTATTGCTGGACGAGCCGTCGATGGGGCTTGCGCCGCTGATGGTCGCGAAGATACTCGAGACCGTGCGCGAAATCGCGCGCCACGGCGTGACCATCCTTCTGGTGGAGCAAAACGCCAAGCTCGCGCTGGAGATCGCCGGGCGCGGCTACGTCATGGAGTCCGGCGTGCTGGCGCTCGCCGCGGACGCGAGGAGCCTTCTCGCGGATCCGAGGGTGCGAGAAGCCTACTTGGGAGAGGGCGCGGCCTGAGCGAGGTCGGCCTGGGTGGTGAACGAGTCGGCGTAGAACTCCTCTTCCGGTAGCCCGCACTGAGCAACGAAATCGCGCTTTGCCGAATCCACCATCACCGGCACGCCGCAGGCATAGACCTGGCAGCGCGACAGATCGGGGAAGTCCTCCATCACCGCGCGGTGCACGAACCCGGTGCGCCCCGACCAGACATCCTCGGGCAGCGCGTCAGAAACGACCGGCACGTAGCGAAGATTCCAGTGCCCCGCGGCCCATTTGAGCGCGAGGTCATTCAAGTACAGGTCCTTCGGCCGGCGGCCGCCCCAGTAGAGCGTCATCGGCCGCTGCACGCCCTCGGCCAGGGCGTGCTCGATCACCGACTTGATCGGCGCGAAGCCGGTGCCCGAGGCGACGAAGACGATCGGCTTGTCCGAGTCCTCGCGCAGAAAGAACGTCCCGTGCGGCCCCTCGAAGCGCAGGATGTCGCGTTCCTTCATCTTGCCGAATACGTGGTCGGTGAACTGCCCGCCCGGCACGTGCCGCACGTGCAGCTGGATCAGCTCGTCGTCGTGCGGCGCGTTCGCCATCGAGAAACTGCGTCGCGACCCGTCGCGCAGCAGAAACTCCAGGTACTGCCCCGCGAGAAACTGCAGCCGCTCGTTGGCCGGCAATTTCAGGTACAGCGCCATGACGTCGTCGGTGAGCCGCTCCATCTTTTGAACGCGGCATGGAAGGGTTTTGATCGGGATGTCCTTTACCGCGCCGATCGTCCGCGCCTCCAAGACCAGGTCCGACAGTGGCCTGGCCTGGCAAAAGAGCGCCTTGCCATCGGCCCTTTCGGCAGGCGGAAGAGCTTTTTCCTGGTACGTGCCGTAATCAACGGAGCCTTCCAGGATCCTGCCTTTGCAGCTGCCGCAGGCGCCGTTCCTGCAGCCATAGGGCAGCACGAATCCCTGGCGCAGCGCGGCGGCGAGAACCGATTCGCCCTGTTCGACCTCGAATTCGTGCCCGCTTGGCTGAAGAGTGACCTTGAATTTGCTCATTGCGCGTGCTGGTTAGAATGGATCCATGAAACGCCTTCTGATTGCCGGCTTCGGCGACGTCGCGCGCCGCCTGGTGTCGCAATTGCCGGAGCGGACCGAAGTCCGCTCCCTCTCGCGCCGCTCGGGCTTCGATCTCGACCGGCCGGAGACGCTTGCGGGCATCGATGGCTGGGCCGATACGGTGCTGCACTGCGCGCCCCCCCCCGGCACGGGCGAAAACGACCCGCGCACCGCGAACCTGCTGGCGATCCTGGAGCGCGGCATTCTACCCGGGCGAGTGGTCTACGTCAGCACGAGCGGAGTCTACGGCGACTGCGGCGGCGCGCTGGTGGACGAGGCGCGCGCGCCGAATCCGCAATCGCCGCGCGCGAGGCGCCGGGTCAATGCGGAGCGCCAACTGCAGGAATGGAGCGCGCGGCGGGGCGTCGCGCTGGTCGTGTTGCGCGCGCCGGGGATTTACGCGGCCGACCGGCTGCCGTTCGAGCGCCTGCGCGCAGGCACACCGGTGCTGCGCGACGAAGACGATGTCTACACGAACCATATCCACGCCGATGACCTGGCCGCCGCCGCGCTGCGGGCCATGGCGCAAGACGCCCCTGCGGGCATCTACAACGCTTCGGACGACACGCGACTCAAGATGGCCCAATGGCTCGACCTGGTGGCCGAGCGAGCCGGCCTGCCGCGCCCGCCCCGAGTCGCGCGCAGCGACGCGGAGGGTAGAATTCCCGCCGCGCTGCTCTCGTTCATGTGCGAGTCGCGGCGCCTGGACAACCGCAGATTGAAGGAGACGCTGGGCGTGCGGCTGCGATATCCGACCGTTTACGATGGCCTCAAGGGCGCGAAGGTGCCGGTGTGAGCGCACTGCTGGTATTGACCAATCTGCCGGACCTGGCTGCCGCGGAGGCCCTGGCTACCCAGCTTGTCGAGCGCCGTGTCGCTGCCTGCGTCAATATCTTGTCCCCGTGCCGCTCGGTATACCGCTGGCGGGGCGACGTTCAGCACGACGAGGAGTACCCACTGCTGATCAAGACTACCCTCGAGAGCTACCCCGCGCTCGAGCAGGCGATCCGCGCCGGGCATCCCTACGAACTTCCGGAAATCGTGGCGGTCCCAATCGAGCGCGGGCTGCCGGAGTACCTGCGCTGGCTCGCCGAGGAAACCACTCCCGCATGAAGTCGTGGATTCGTCTGTTCGTCGTCATTGCGGCACTGGTCGCTGCGCCGGCCCTCGCCCAGCTCAACCTCGGCGCCTCGTCCGGCGACCTACTCGAGCCGGAGAAGGCGTTCCAGTTTTCGGCTCGTGCGCTCGGCACCGACGCGGTCGAGGTGAGCTTCAAGATCGCCGACGGCTATTACATGTACCGCGACAAATTCCGCTTTGCGCTCGACGGGGCGAGCGACGCGAAACTGGGCGCGCCCGAGTTCCCGGCCGGGATCAAGAAGAAGGACGAGTTCTTCGGCGAGATCGAGACCTACCGCAGGGCAGTGGACATCCGCATCCCGGTCGAGCGCGGCGCGCCGCAGGCGACGACCCTGTTGCTCAAGGTCACCTCGCAGGGGTGTGCGGACCTGGGCGTGTGCTACACGCCGATGGACTCCACGGCGACGATCAGGCTTGCCGCGCTCGGCTCGCCGCCACCTTCCGCCGGCCTGCCCTCGGTCAGCGAGGGGCCGCGCTCGGTCGCTCCGGCGCCCCGCTTCTCGCTGTTCGCGAGCGACCGCGACATCGCCGCCCTGTTCGAGGGCAGCCCGTGGCTGCTTCTGCTGATCTTCTTCGGCTTCGGGCTGTTGCTCACCTTCACGCCGTGCGTGCTGCCGATGGTGCCTATCCTGTCCGGTATCGTCGCGGGCGAGGGCAAGAGCTTGAACAAGCTTCGCGCACTCGCCTTGTCCACCTCCTACGTACTTGGCATGGCGGTAACTTACGCGGCGGCCGGCGTCGCGGCCGCCTATTCCGGTTCGATGCTTGCCGCTGCGCTGCAGAACCCGTGGGTGCTGGGTGCCTTCGCGCTCGTGTTCGTGTGGCTTGCGCTGTCGATGTTCGGGTTCCACGACCTGCAGCTGCCGGGCTTCCTGCAGCACCACGTCTCGAAGGCGCACCAGAAGCTCAAAGGCGGGCGCATCGCGTCGGTCGCGGCAATGGGCGTGCTGTCCGCACTCATCGTGAGCCCCTGCGTCGCCGCACCGCTTGCGGGCGCACTGCTTTATATCTCACAGACCGGTGATGTCGCGCGCGGCGGCGCCGCGCTGTTCGCGATGGCGATCGGAATGGGCGTGCCGCTGATTGCGGTCGGCGTCTCGGAAGGTGCGCTGCTTCCCAGGGCCGGGCCGTGGATGGATGGCGTGAAGAAATTCTTCGGCGTGCTGTTGCTCGCGGTCGCAATCTGGATCGTCTCGCCTGTCGTTCCGGCGGCGGCGCAAATGCTGCTGTGGGCGGCGTTGCTGATCGGCTCTGCAACGTTCCTGCGAGCGCTCGACTCGTTGCCCTCGGACGCCTCCGGCTACGCGCGCCTTTGGAAGGGCGTGGGGCTGATGGCGCTTGTGGCCGGGATCGCCATTCTGGTGGGCGCCCTCGCGGGCAGCCGCGATCCGCTGCGGCCGCTGGCCGGCCTCGCC
>JBAUTD010000209.1:0-5598 GCA_049582045.1 Burkholderiales bacterium | reverse complement strand
GGAAGAGCTCGCCGCGCACCGCGGCTCGGTGCTGGGCGGTCTGCCGGACCGGCCGCAGCCGTCGCAGAAATGGTTCGAGAGCCTGCTGCTCGAGCGGCTCGCCGCGCTCGATCCCGCGCGGCCGGTCTACGTCGAGGGCGAGAGCCGCAGGATCGGCCAGCTGCAGGTGCCCGAGGCGCTGATCCTGGCCATGCGCGCCGCCGAGTGCCTGATGCTCGAGGCCGGCGCCGACACCCGCGTCGGGCTGCTGATGGACGAGTACCGCCATTTCTTCGCCGACCGCGCCGCCCTGGACGCCCAGCTCGACTGCCTCGTCGGCCTGCACGGCCGGGAGCGGGTGGGCGAGTGGAAGGCGCTCGCCGCGCGCGGCGCCTGGCCCGAGCTGGTGGCGCGGCTGCTCGCCGAGCACTACGACCCCGCCTACCGCCGCTCGTCGCTGCACAACTTCGCGCGCCTGCCTCAGGCCAAGACGCTGCACGTGCCCTCCCCCACCGAGGAGGCATTCGCGACGCTTGCGCGCGGGATTTCGAACTGATTGGAGACCACTGCATGGAAAATTCATCGAGCTACGTGCCGCCGAAGGTATGGTCCTGGAACAAGCCGAGCGGCGGCCGCTTCGCCAACATCAACCGCCCGGTCGCGGGCGCGACGCACGACAAGGAGCTGCCCGTCGGTCGCCATCCGCTCCAGGTCTATTCGCTCGCCACGCCCAACGGGGTCAAGGTCACGGTCATGCTGGAGGAGCTGCTGGCGCTGGGCCACGCCGGCGCGGAGTACGACGCCTGGCTGATCCGCATCAACGAGGGCGATCAGTTCGGCAGCGGCTTCGTCGCGGTGAACCCGAACTCGAAAATCCCGGCCCTGCTCGACCGCAGCGGGCCGAAGCCGATCCGGGTGTTCGAGTCCGGCGCGATCCTGATGTATCTGGCCGAGAAGTTCGGCGCCTTTCTCCCGGCCGGCGGCGCCGAGCGCGCCGAGTGCCTGTCGTGGCTGTTCTGGCAGATGGGCAGCGCGCCGTTCCTCGGCGGCGGCTTCGGCCACTTCTACGCCTACGCGCCAGTCAAGATCGAATACGCGATCGACCGCTACGCGATGGAGGTCAAGCGCCAGATGGACGTGCTCGACCGGCGCCTGGCCGAGAGCCCCTATCTGGCGGGAGACGACTACACCATCGCCGACATCGCGACCTGGCCCTGGTACGGCGCGCTCGCCAAGGGGCTGCTCTATGGGGCGGGCGAGTTCCTCCAGGTCCAGGAGTATTCTCACGTGCTGCGCTGGACCGACCAGATCGCCCACCGCCCGGCGGTCAAGCGCGGGCGCATGGTGAACCGCGTCTCGGGCGATCCGGCGAGCCAGCTGCACGAGCGCCACGACGCGGCCGACTTCGATACCAGGACACAGGACAAGCTGAAAAATGATCACCCTGTATGACTGCGCCACGGCGCCGAGCCCGCGCCGCGCGCGCATCCTGCTGGCGGAAAAGGGGGTTCCGCATGAATCGGTCCAGGTGGACCTGAGGAACGGCGAGCAGCTCGGCGAGGCCTACCGCAGGATCAACCCGCAATGCACCGTGCCGGCGCTGCGCACCGAAGAGGGGTCGCTGCTGACCGACAACGCAGCGATCACGGCCTACCTCGAGGCGCGCTACCCCGAACCGCCGCTGCTCGGCACCACGCCGCAGGAAAAGGCCGAGATCGCGAGCTGGAACTGGCGCATCGAGTTCGAAGGCCTGCTCGCGATCGCCGAAGCAATGCGAAACAGCGCGCCGGCCATGGCCAACCGGGCGCTGCCCGGCCCGGTGGATTATCCGCAGATCCCCGAGCTCGCGCGGCGCGGCCTGGCAAGGGTCGAGCAGTTCTTCGTCGCGCTGAACGAGCGCCTGGCCGGGCGCGACTACGTCGCCGCGGACCGCTTAAGCGTCGCCGACATCACCGCAGTGGTGGCGGTCGACTTCGCGCGCGTGGTGAAGGTCAAGCCCGGCGAGCAGCACCCGCACCTGCAGCGCTGGCGCGCGGCGCTGGCCGAGCGGCCGTCGATGTCTTCCCGCCAATAACAACAGCTCCAGGAGCCGAACCTTGACCACCCATATCCTGCTCTGGACCGATTCGAGCGCCGCGTATCTCGACGCGATCAAGGCCGCCGGCCTCGCCGGGCGCGTCTCGATCGACACCCTGCCGCGCAAGGAAAAGCCCTCGCCCGAGCAGCTCGCGCGCACCGAGGCGCTGATGGCCTACGTCGTTCCGTCCGGCGTGCTGCCGGCGATGCCGAAGCTGCGCTGGGTCCAGGCCATGACCGCCGGCGTCGAGCACTGGCTCGCGATGCCCGACCTGCCGAAGAGCCTCACCCTCACCTGCGCGCGCGGAACCCATCGCGAGTCGATGCCGGAGAACATCATCGGCGCGCTCTTGTACGTCGCCAAGCCCTACGCGCAGGCGGTCGAGAACCAGAAGCTGCGCAAGTGGGTCCAAAAGCCCGCGCCGCCGCTGACCGGCAAGACGCTCGGCATCCTGGGCCTGGGCGCGATCGGACAGGACGTCGCGCGCGTCGCCGCGCTGCTCGGCCTGCGCGTGATCGGCACCCGGCGCCGGCCGCAGCCGATGGACGGCGTGGCCGAAGTCTTTCCGCCCGAGCGCACGCCCGAGGTGCTGGCCCAGTCCGACTTCGTGCTTCTGCTGCTGCCGTCCACGCCGCAGACCGACGACCTGATCGACGCCGCGCACCTCGCGATGATGAAGCCCACCGCGTGGCTGCTCAACTTCGGCCGCGGCCAGCTGATCGTCGACCACGACCTGGTCGCCGCGGTCAAGGCGAAGAAAATCGCCGGCGCGATGCTCGACGTCTACCGCCAGGAGCCGCTGCCCGCCGAGCACCCGTTCTGGGCCACCGAGGGCATCATCGTCCTGCCCCACATCGGCGGCCCCCACCCGCAGCGCGACCAGATCGTCGCGCGCCTGTTCGTCGACAACCTCGCGCGCTTCGTCGACGGCAAGCCGCTCAAGGAAGTGGTCGATCGCGAAGCGGGATATTGACGCGACCTCCGACAGGGAGTCATCGCCATTTCGTTGGCTTATATCGCTCACTTCTTCACGGCCAGCACTCCGTCGCCCGTCAACTTCACGACGAATCCGGCCTGCCGCAGTCGTTTCGCCACTTCGCCGGGAACATCGCGGCCGCTGGTCAGCTTGTTCGGCGCGCCGGTGTAATGAAACAGCTTTCCCTTGCGCCTGAGCACCCTGGCCATCTGGTCATAGAAGGCCCGCGAGTAAAGCTCTCCGGCGGTACCAAAGCGCGGCGGATCGTGCAAAATCGCGTCGACCGAATCGCCGGGCAGCGTGCCGATCTGCTCGGCAATGTCGCCGTGGGTCAGCGTCAATCCGCCGCCCGTCCCGGGCGACCATGGATTGAGGCTGCGCAGCCAGATCACGTCGGCAGCCTTCTCGTAGGAAAGCACCTGCCTTGCCTGGCCCAGCAGGCACCAGGCGGCGAAATAGCCGAGGCCACCGCAGGTATCCAGAATCACCTTGCCGCGCGGCTCGATCAAGCCGACTTTGTGCTCGGCATCCGCATAGGGCGAGACATGCGCCGTGGGCAGCATCTTGATGCCGTCGATTTCGAACGTCGGCGGCCCCCACTGCGTCGGCACCAGCTTGACCAGCGACGTCGCGAAGCGCGCCACCGGCTCAAAGCTCTCGCCGGTCCAGTGGTAAACGGTCCTGTCCTTGCAGGTTTCAAGATAGGGGAATCGTCGACCCTGCCAGATCCATCCCTCGGCGCGCAGCTCCGCGGTCGTGCGCGAGCGCCCGAGGTCCAGCGAGCACTCGAGCGTGGGCGCGCCGGCCTGCGCCGCCGCCCGCAGTGTTTCGTCCACCTCCCGGGTCAATAGCGGTCCGATCATTCGATGGTCCGCCATGCCGGGAAGCGTCGAGCAATCTCCGCGGCGCGGCTCCGCCTCATTGCGGCCCCGGGATCGGCGCCGAGGGCGAGGCGTGGTCCGCCACCACGCGCCGCTGCGCCAGGGCATCGATCTCCTGCTCGCCCAGGCCGATCTCGGCCAGGATCGCGCGCGTATGCTCGCCCAGGCGCGGGGCGGGCGCGCGCGTCACCTTCGGCTGGCCTTCGATCTTGAGCGGCGTGTCGACGGTGCGCACGCGGCCGAGCACGGGGTCGTCGATCTCGACGAACACGCCGTTGGCCGCCATCTGCCGGTCCGCGACCACCTCGTCGAGATTGGCGACCACCGAGTAGGCCAGGTCGGCCTGCTCGAGCGCGCGCTGCCAGTACTGCATCGGCTGGCCGGCGAAAATCCGGTCGCAGAGTTGGATCAGCTCGCCCATGCGTCCTTCCTCCAGGCGCGCCTCGAGCGTCGCGTAGCGCGGATCGTCGATGAGGTCGGGGCGGCCGATCGCGCGGCAGACCTTGGACCAGTCGCGCCGGGTATCCACCACGACCATCTTGAACACCCGCCGGTCGGCGGCGCGGTAGTACACCGAAGTGAAGCTGCGTGCGTCTTCGCGCGGCCGGCGCTCGAGGAACCGCGCCCCGAGCAGCCTGGCCTGGATCATGACCGAGTTCGACCACGCGCCATTCGCGAGCAGGGAGCAGGAAACCCGCGTGCCGCGGCCGCTGCGCTCGCGCGCGAGCAGCGCGAGCAGCACCGCGGACAGCAGCGCCATGCCGGTCGGATGATCGCCGGTGCCGTAGCCAAGCGACCCCAGCCAGCCGTCCAATGGAAACATGTTCGCCTCCATGCCCGAGCGCGACCAGTAGCTGACCGAGTCGAAGCCCGGCTTGTCGATCTCCTCGCCCGCGTCGCCGAAGCCGGTGCCGTGCGCGTACACCAGGCGCGGATTGATCGCTTGCAGCTCATCCCAGCCCAGGCCGAGGCTCGCGAGCGACTTGGGGCGGTGATTGGTCAGGAACACGTCGGCGCCCTCGACCAGGCGGCGCAGGATGGGACGGGCCTCGGGCGCCTTCAAGTCGATCGACAGGCTGCGCTTGCCCCGATTGTCGGGCAGGAAGCAGTACTCGTAGTCGTGGATCGGCATGCCCGGGATCTGGTGCCCGCGCCGGTTCAGATCGCCCTCGATCGGCTCGAGCTTGATCACCTGCGCGCCATAGTCGGCGAGCACCGCGCCCACCGAGGGCACCATGATCATCGAGGCCGCCTCGAGCACGCGAACGCCGGAGAGCAGACCCGCTTCATGCGACGACAGTGCCATGCGTCATCCCTCCGCGGCGCAGCTGCGAAAACCCGCGAAGATGTCGCTCCGCTCGGGTGTGTAGAAATTGCGGAATCCCTCGCGCGCCACGCGCGCAGGCGCGGCGAAGCTGCCGCCGCGCAGCACCTTGTGGCTGCCGAACCAGGGCTGGGAATAGTCGCGGTAGGGGTCGGCGACGAAACCCGGATACGGCGCGAAATCGCTCGCGGTCCATTCCCACACCTGCCCGCGTCCGCCGAGCACGCCGCTCGCGGCGGCGAAGGCCCACTCGGATTCGCTCGGCAGCCGCCTCCCGGCCCAGCGGCACCAGCCCTGCGCCTCGTCCCAGCTCAGGTTCACCACCGGCTCGTGCGGCGCGAGCGGCCGCCAGCGGTCGAAG
>JBAUTD010000208.1:0-4219 GCA_049582045.1 Burkholderiales bacterium | reverse complement strand
CATTGTCTTGGCGGTCGCTTTGATTGAAACAGACTCCACCGGGGGCGACCGCTGGCTGACCCAGTGGCCGCGCCTGTTCGGGGCCGGGCCGGAAGGCGCGCGCCAGTTGTTGTCCACGCTCGCCGGTTCGATGATGACCGTGATGGGCATCACGTTCTCGATGACCCTGGTGGCGCTGGCGCTGGCGTCGAGCCAATACACCTCGCGTATCCTGCGCAACTTCATGGGCAGCCGCGTCACGCAGGTCACGCTCGGGATCTTCGCCGGCATCTTCGTCTATTGCCTGATCGTGTTACGCACCATTCGCGGCGGCGCCGGCGAAGCGGAGTTCGTGCCGGGCGTGGCGGTATTCTTCGCGTTCGTCATGGCGCTCGGCGGAGTCGGCGTCCTCATCTACTTCATTCATCACATCGCCTCGTCGATCCAGGCCTCCAGCATCATCGCCTCGGTCGCCGAGGAGACCATGGCGGCCGTTGATCGACTGTTTCCGGAAAGACTGGGGCGTGAATCCGATGAAGATGAGGACCAGGACCAAGTGCTCCAGTCCCTGAAACAGAGGACCTGGCGCGCCGTGCCGGCAGAGATGGACGGCTACATTCAGAACGTGGATAACGATGGGCTCCTGCGCCTGGCGCGGGACAGGAAGACCATCGTGCGGATGGAGTGCGGCATCGGCGAGTTCGTCGTCCAAAATACCGCGTTGGCGTCGCTTGCTCTGGAAGAACCGCCGGATCAGGAGACGATCGCCGCTATCAATGCGTCATACAGCCTCAGCAGCTACCGCACCGTGGACCAGGACCCCGCCTTCGGTGTCAGACAGATCGTGGACATGGCATTGAAGGCGCTTTCGCCCGGCGTCAACGACACCTCGACGGCCGTGATATGCGTGGATTACCTGACGGCGATTCTGGCGCGGCTGGCCCCTCAGAGATTCCCGGCGTTGCGCCGCTACGAGGAAAGCGAACTGCGCGTGATCGCCATGGCCCCGACGTTCGAAAATCTTCTGCTCGAAGCATTCGACCAGATTCGCCGCAACGCCGAAGGCAACGTCTCGGTCATGTCGCGCATGCTCGGCGCTATCGATGCCATCGCCAGCCGGACCGACAGCCCGCGCCGGCGGCAGGCACTGCGCGAACAAGTTCAGCGCATTGCCGAGCTTGCTGATCGCACCATCGACTCCGCGCATGATCGCGCGCGGATCGAGGCGCGGCTGACGCGCGTGCGCGAAGCGCTCGGGGACAAGCCTCAGCCGGAAGCGCCTTGAGCCTCTTTTCGCTGGTCAGCATCCTGATCTCGCTCGCGGCCGTCTCGAGCTACGTCAATTATCGATATATCAAGCTGCCGACGACGGTCGGCGTCATGCTGGTGGCCCTGGTCGCGTCGCTCGCGCTGGTGCTCGCCGGGCCCTACGCCGCAGGGTTCCGCGAGCAAGCCGCGGGATTGGTCGCGCAGATCGACTTCAACCAGGTCGTGCTGCACGGCATGCTCGCCTTCCTGCTGTTTGCCGGCGCGATACACGTGAGCCTCGAGGAGCTTGGGCGTGAATGGCTGACCATCTCGTCGCTCGCCATTGTGGGGACACTCGCTTCCACCTTCATTGTCGGCGGCGTGACGTGGCTGGCGCTCGGCTGGCTGGGCCTTGGCATTCCCTTTCTGCATGCACTGTTGTTCGGCGCCCTGATCTCGCCGACCGACCCCATCGCAGTGCTGGGAATCATGAAGTCCGTCGGTGCGCCCCGACAGCTTGAGGTGCAGGTGGCTGGCGAGTCGCTGTTCAATGACGGGCTGGGTGTGGTCGTCTTCCTGGTGCTCCTGGAGCTCGCCGGGTCGGGCGGAGCCGCCGCGATCGGGGTCGGCGCGGTGGGAATGCTGCTGCTCAAGGAAGTCGGTGGCGCCCTGCTGCTTGCGCTGGCGGCGGGATTCATCGCCTACGAGATGCTCAAGCGCGTCGACAACTACCAGGTCGAAGTCCTGCTCACGCTCGCACTGGCCATGGGGCTCTACGCCCTGGCGGACGCCCTGCACCTGTCCGCGCCGATCGCCGTCGTGGTCGCGGGCCTGTTCGTGGGCAACCAGGGCCGGGCATTCGCCATGACGGAAAGGACGCGCGAGCACGTCGACACCTTCTGGGAGCTCGTCGACGAGATTCTCAACGTCGTCCTCTTTCTCCTGATCGGCCTGGAGCTTCTCGTGCTCCCGATCGAGCGCAGATGGCTGGTGGCCGGAGTCCTCGTGATACCGATCGTGCTGGCCGCGCGCTGGCTGAGCGTGGCGGCGATCATCGGACCCCTCAGCCGGGTAACGGCTCAATCCAGAGGAGCGATTGCGGTCTTCACCTGGGGCGGATTGCGCGGGGCCATCTCGGTGGCCATGGCGCTGTCCCTGCCCGTCGGCTCCTCACGCAGTCTGGTGCTTACTCTCACCTACTTCGTGGTCGTGTTCTCGATCCTGGTCCAGGGACTGACCGTAGGCCGGGTCATTCGGATGACGCAGAAGGAGCACCCCCTGCGGCCATGAACGTCACGGCGGCACCCGGGTCGCCGGGCGCGCCGGCTGTCGCCTGAGACAGGAAAAGTTCTGCGCACGGCGTACGCCAGCGTACAGAGCGCTGCGGTGAGAAGGTGACAATTGAATTCCGTCACACGGAGCACCGAACATGAATCCGATCACGTCCTTCCTGGTATTCGTCCTCGCTCTGGCAGGCCTTGCCGCCGGCCTATGGGTGAATCTATACCTTGCGCTGCCAATCTTTGCCGTCGCAGCGGTCGTGGCGACGTCGCTCAAGATGGCCAACGTTTGGCAGAAATTCGTCGTCCTGCGAATGGGAAAGCTGCAGAGCGTCAAGGGGCCCGGCATGTTCGCCATCATTCCGGTGATCGACAACGTGGTGGCGGTAATCGACGGGCGCATCCAGACGACGGCCTTCAACGCCGAGCAGGCGCTGACCAGGGACACGGTTCCGGTCAACGTCGACGCGATCATTTTCTGGCACGTGCACAATGCCGAGAAGGCCGCGCTGGCCATCACCAATTACCGCGAAGCGATCGACCGGGTTGCGCAAACTTCGCTGCGCGAGATGATCGGTTCGTCGATGCTGGCCGCGCTGCTTTCCGACCGCAGGGACGCCGACGAACGGCTGAAGAACGAGATTGGCGCGAAGACCGCCCCCTGGGGCATCACGGTCGGCTCGGTCGAGATTCGCGACGTCGCCCTCCCGGTGGCGCTGCAGGACGCTATGTCGCGCCAGGCGCAGGCCGAGCGCGAGAAGCAGGCGCGGGTGATTCTCGGGTCGGCCGAAGCCGCGATTGCGGGCAAGTTCGTCGAGGCCGCCGACATCTACGCCGGACATCCCTCCGCGCTGCAGCTGCGGGCGATGAACATCATCTACGAGACCACCAAGGAGCGCGGCGCCACGATCCTGATTCCGAGCTCGATGGTCGACAGCCTGAACCCTTCCACCACGCTGGCGCTCGCGTTCGCGAGCAAGGCAGCGCCCGACGGGGACATCTCAATGCCAACCAAAGCAGCAGCTTGATCCACATAACACAGGAGAATCCAGAGTGAACAAGAACCAGATGAAAGGCACCGCAAAGAACATCACCGGCAAAGCGCAGCAGCAGATGGGCAAACTCTCGGGAAACAAGAAACAGCAGATCAAGGGGCTTGAAAAGCAGGTTTCCGGAACGCTCCAGAAAAGCCTCGGCGACGCCACCGAAGTGATCGAGGACATCGGCAAGTCCCGGCCCTGACGCGCGCCGCCTGCCTTACCGATCGGTCGTCCGCCGCACCGCGCTAAGCGCGCCAGCGAACCGACCCGGCGCCGCGCACAGCGTAACGTGGCTCATCAATCGTAGCGCGCACCCACGCTTGCGAGACGAATGAATTCGACCTCGTGCGCGACGGGCGCCTTCGGCAATCCGCAAATGCAACGCGGGGGCCGGGTCGAGGTCCTGGTCAGCAAGCAATAAGCAACCGAGCCCGGCAACGGAGGTTTCGTTCCGGGCCCTTCCACAAGAGCCAATGATCATTTCCCGCCGCCGTGCCCTGAATGCCGCGCGCAGTTTCGTCTGCGCCTCGGCGTTGACTTGCGCCGCGGCGGGCGCTTCGGCGCAGACGGTCTCGGCGCTCGACGTTTCGCGGGCGCTGGCCAGCAATTCCGTCATCTCGTCGCGAAATGCCTTCGCCGTCGACGCCAACGAGGCGGCGCGCAGGCTCGAGC
>JBAUTD010000207.1:0-6796 GCA_049582045.1 Burkholderiales bacterium | reverse complement strand
GCGCACCAGCGCGCCGACCCGCTGCTCGAGCTTGCGCGCGTCGGCATCGAAGCGGCGGATGCCCTCGGAGAGCTTCTCCACCGCCATCTGGTCCTCGTTGTGCATCAAGCGAAAGGCCTTCTCGTCGAGCGTGACGCGCTCGATCTGCGCGCTCTTGTCCGGCGCGAGCCTGCGCTCGACCTCGCCCGGCGCCGCGGCGAGCTGCTCGAGCAGCTCGGGCGCGATGGTGAGCAGGTCGCAGCCCGCCAGCAGCAGGATCTGGCCGGTCTTCCTGAAGCTCGCGCCCATGACCTGGGTCGGGTAGCCGAACTTCTTGTAGTAGCGGTAGATGCGGGTGACCGACGCGACGCCCGGGTCCTCGGCGAGCGGGATGTCGTCGACCTTGCGCGCCGCCTTGTGCCAGTCGTAGATCCGGCCGACGAAGGGCGAGACGAGGGTCACCCCGGCGTCGGCGCAGGCCACCGCCTGGGCGAACGAGAACAGCAGCGTCAGGTTGCAGTGGATGCCCTCGCGCTCGAGGCGCTCGGCCGCGCGGATCCCCTCCCAGGTGCTGGCGAGCTTGATCAGCACCCGCTCGCGCGCCACCCCGGCCTGCTCGTACAGGCCGATCAGGCGCCTCGCCTTGGCGATCGAGCCTTCGGCGTCGAACGACAGGCGGGCATCGACCTCGGTCGAGACCCGCCCGGCGATGTGGCCGAGGATCTCGCGCCCGAAGTTGACGAACAGCCACTCCATGGTGGCTTCGGTGCCGCCCTGGCCGCGCGCGACGGCGTCCTCGACCAGGCGGCGATAGCGCTCGTCGCCGGCCGCGGCGAGCAGCAGGGAGGGGTTGGTGGTCGCGTCCTGCGGTTTCCAGCGCGCCACGGCGTCGATGTCGCCGGTGTCGGCCACCACGATCGAAAGCTTGCGCAGGGAGTCGAGCTGGCTGGTCATTCCCACCTGACGCTAGTGGTTGAAAAGTAAAAGGATAAGCCTTTTCTATGGCGGGTTCGAGGAGTACACTTATCGTTTTGTCGGGACCCGGCTGCAAGCCGAGGAGTCGTCGTTGCAGAAAACAGACATCCGCAATCCGGACTACTTCCATAAAGTCGTCGATTGCCAATGGGCCTGCCCGGCCCACACACCGGTTCCCGAATACATCCGATTGATCGCGGCGGGGCGCTACTCCGACGCTTATCTCGTCAACTGGGAGTCGAACGTCTTCCCGGGGATCCTCGGGCGCACCTGCGACCGCCCCTGCGAGCCCGCCTGCCGGCGCGGCCGGGTCGAGGAGGAAAACCAGGCCCGGCCCGAGCCGGTCGCGATCTGCCGCCTGAAGCGCGTCGCGGCGGACTTCAAGGACGACGACATCAAGGCGCGCCTGCCCAGGCCGGCGGCGAAGAAGAACGGCAGGAAGATCGCCTGCGTCGGCGCGGGGCCCGCCTCGCTGACCGTGGCGCGCGACCTCGCGCCGCTCGGCTACGACGTAACGGTGTTCGACGGCGACCCGAAAGCGGGCGGCATGATTCGCTCGCAGATCCCGCGCTTTCGCCTGCCCGAGGAAGTCATCGACGAGGAGGTCGGGTACATCCTCGATCTCGGCGTTTCCTTCGTCAACAGAAAAATAGAAAGCATGAAGGCGCTGATGGCCGAGGGGTACGACGCCATCTTCGTCGGCAGCGGCGCGCCGCGCGGGCGCGACCTCGACATCCCGGGGCGCGAGGAAGGCGCGAAGAACATCCACATCGGCATCGACTGGCTCTCGTCGGTGTCCTTCGGCCACGTCGAGCGGATCGGCAAGCGCGTGATCGTGCTCGGCGGCGGCAACACGGCGATGGACTGCTGCCGCACCTCCAAGCGCCTGGGCGGCGAGGACGTGCGCGTGATCGTGCGCTCGGGCTTCGACGAGATGAAGGCGAGCCCGTGGGAGAAGGAGGACGCGCAGCACGAGGGCATCCCGATCCTGAACTTCCTGGTGCCCAAATCGTTCGACGTAAAGGATCGGAAACTCGTCGGAATGACGTTCGAGAAGGTCAAGGCGGTGTACGACGCCAACGGGCGCCGCAGCCTGATACCCACCGGCGAGCCGCACGAGTACCACGAGTGCGACGACGTGCTGGTCGCGGTCGGGCAGGAGAACGCCTTCCCCTGGATCGAGCGCGAGTCGGGCATCGAGTTCGACAAGTGGGGCCTGCCGGTGCTCGACAAGACCACTTTCCGCTCCTCGGCTCCGAACGTGTTCTTCGGCGGCGACGCCGCCTTCGGCCCCAAGAACATCATCTGGGCGGTCGCGCACGGGCACGACGCGGCGGTCTCGATCGATAAGCTTCTGAACGGGGAAGACATCTCCGAGCGCCCCGCGCCCGGCGTGACCCTCGTGTCGCAGAAGATGGGCATCCACGAGTGGAGCTACGACAACGAGATCCGCCCCGACGCGCGCTACAAGGTTCCCTGGCGCGACGTGAACCAGACGCTGCGCAACATCAAGGTCGAAGTCGAGATGGGCTTCGACGTCGCCACCGCCTGGAAGGAGGCGCAGCGCTGCCTCAACTGCGACGTCCAGACGGTGTTCACCTCGCGCCTTTGCATCGAGTGCGACGCCTGCGTCGACATCTGCCCGATGGACTGCATCACCTTCACCGCCGACGGCGAGGAAGCCGACCTCAGAAAGCGGCTGAACGCGCCGGCGGCCAACGCGAGCCAGGACCTGTACGTCGAGGACGGCCTGCGCACCGGGCGGGTGATGGTCAAGGACGAGGACGTGTGCCTGCACTGCGGCCTGTGCGCCGAGCGTTGCCCGACCGGCGCCTGGGACATGCAGAAGTTCCTGCTCGAGATGACACACGCGGGGCCGGACTGCCGCCGGCCCCAGAAAAAAGCAGCCTAAGGGGAGGGCAAATGAGCGTCGCTTCACTCAAGAAGAGCACACAGGAAGATTCCGCGGAGCGACGCCTCAGGGTCCAGCTGGCTGCGGCCTACCGCATCGCCGACCATCTGGGCTGGTCTGAGCTGATCTACACCCACATCAGCCTGCGGGTGCCGGGGCCGGAGCACCACTTCCTGATCAACCCCTACGGCCTGCGCTTCGACGAGGTCACCGCCTCGAACCTGGTCAAGATCGACCTCGACGGCAACCCCGTCGGGGAGCAGCCCTACGGCGCGAACAAGGCGGGGTTCGTGATCCACGGCGCGATCCACGCGGCGCGCGAGGACGCGCAGTGCGTGTTCCACACCCATACGCTCGCCGGCATGGCGCTTTCGGCGCAGGAAGACGGCCTGCTGCCGGTGCACATGTACTCGCACAACTTCTACGGCAAGCTCGCCTACCACGAGTTCGAGGGCCCGAGCATGCGCCTGGACGAGCAGGCGCGCCTGGTCGCGAGCCTGGGCGGGCACCCCGCGCTCGTCCTGCGCAATCACGGCCTGCTGACGCTCGGGCGCAGCATCCCCGAGGCGTTCGTTCGCATGTGGCGCCTGGAGCGCTCGTGCCAGATCCAGCTCGCCGCGCAGGGCGCGCGCATGCGCCTGCCCTCGTCCGAGGTATGCCGCCAGTCGCAGGCGCTGGGCGACGAGTTTCTCACCGACAGCGCGCCGCTGGGCGAGCTGGAGTTCGCCGCGCTCGAGCGCGTCATCGAGCGCAAGGACCCCTCGTACAAGAACTGAAGGCGAAACAGAAGACAGGAAATGGCAAAGCGCATCGAAGCGGTCAACGATTTCGTCGTCAAGTTCGCGAACATCAACGGCTCGGGCTCGGCGTCGGCCAACGAGCTGTTCGCCAAGTCCTTCCTGCGCATGGGGATCCCGGTCTCGCCGCGCAACATCTTCCCCTCCAACATCCAGGGCCTGCCGACCTGGTACGAGGTGCGCGTCACCGAGCGCGGCTGGCTCGGGCGCCGCGGCGGAGTCGACCTGATGGTGGCGATGAACCCGCAGACCTGGGACCAGGACATCGCCGAGATCGAGCCCGGCGGCTACGTGTTCTACGACGACACCCGGCCGCTGCCGGCGTCCAAGTTCCGCCCCGACGTGAACGTGATCGGGATGCCGCTGACCGAGATCTGCAACACCAACTACGTCGACGCGCGCGAGCGCCAGCTGTTCAAGAACATCATCTACGTCGGCGCGCTGGCGGCGCTGCTCGGCATCGAGCCCGAGGTGGTGGCCGAGCTGATCGGCGAGCAGTACAAGGGCAAGGAAAAGCTGCTCATGCCGAACGTGAAGGCGTTCCACATGGGCTACGACTACGCGCGCGAGCGCCTGAAGGACGCGCTCGGGCTGAAGGTCAAGCGCAGCGACGCGGTCGGCGACAGCATCTTCATCGACGGCAATTCGGCCGCGGCGCTCGGCTGCGTCTACGGCGGCGCGACAGTGTGCGCCTGGTACCCGATTACGCCCTCGTCCTCGCTCGCGGAGGCTTTTCAAAGGTACTGTTCAAAATTGAGAACTGACGACGGCGGAAGACACAATTTCGCCATCGTCCAGGCCGAGGACGAGCTGGCCTCGATCGGGATGGTGATCGGCGCCGGCTGGAACGGTGCGCGCGCCTTCACCGCCACTTCCGGCCCGGGCGTGTCGCTGATGACCGAGTTCATCGGCCTGGCGTACTTCGCCGAGATCCCGGCCACCATCATCAACGTGCAGCGCGGCGGGCCCTCGACCGGGATGCCCACCCGCACCCAGCAGGCCGACGTGCTCGCCTGCGCCTACGCCTCGCACGGCGACACCAAGCACGTGCTGCTGTTCCCCGAGGACCCGAAGGAGTGCTTCGAGTTCGCCGCCTCCGCGCTCGACCTCGCCGACCGGCTGCAGACTCCGGTGTTCGTCATGACCGACCTCGACATCGGCATGAACCAGCGCCTGTGCAAGCCGCTCGAGTGGGACGACGCGCGCGCCTACGACCGCGGCAAGGTGATGAGCCGCGAGGCGCTCGAGGCGGGCAAGGACTTCGGCCGCTATCTGGATGTCGACGGCGACGGCATCCCGTACCGCACCTACCCCGGCACCCACCCCAGGCGCGGCGCCTACTTCACCCGCGGCACCACCAAGGACCGCTACGCGCGCTACTCCGAGGCCGGGCCGGACTACGTCGACAACATGCGCCGGCTGCAGAAGAAGTTCGAGACCGCGAAGGCCCTGGTGCCCAAGCCGCTGCTCACCGCCTCGGAAAGGCCGGCGCGCTTCGGGGCGATCTACTACGGCTCGACCAGCCCCGCGATGCAGGAGGCGCTCGACGCGCTCGCCGCGATGGGCATCTCGATCAACGCGCTGCGCGTGCGCGCCTTCCCGTTCCAGGACGAGATCGCCGACTTCGTCGCCTCGCACAGCAAGGTGTTCGTGATCGAGCAGAACCGCGACGCGCAGCTCAAGACCCTGCTGGTGAACGACGCCGGCATCAACCCCGCGAACCTGATCTCGGTGCTGCACTACGACGGCACCCCGATCACCGCGCGCTACATCACCAACGAGATCGCGCAGATCACCCGGACGCTCAACGTGCGCCCGATCAAGAAGGACAAGGCAGCATGACGTACCTGGCGAAACCGAAGCTCCACCACCCGAGCCTGCACAAGAACAAGGTCGGCTACACCCGGCGCGACTACGAAGGGGCGGTCTCGACCCTGTGCGCTGGATGCGGCCACGACTCGATCAGCGCCGCGATCATCCAGGCCGCCTGGGAGCTCGACATCGAGCCGCACCGCGTCGCCAAGCTCTCCGGCATCGGCTGCTCGTCCAAGACTCCGACCTACTTCCTGGGCAACTCGCACGGCTTCAACACCGTGCACGGGCGCATGCCCTCGGTGCTCACCGGCGCCAACCTCGCCAACCGGGAGCTGATCTACCTCGGCGTCTCGGGCGACGGCGACTCCGCCTCGATCGGCCTGGGCCAGTTCGCCCACGCCATGCGCCGCGGCGTCAACATGCTCTACATCCTGGAGAACAACGGCGTCTACGGCCTCACCAAGGGCCAGTTCTCCGCCACCGCGGACGCGGGCTCCAAGTCCAAGCGCGGCGCCGTCAACACCGACTCCGCGATCGACACCGTCAGCCTCGCGCTGCTCATGGGCGCCACCTTCGTCGCGAGGAGCTTTTCCGGCGACAAGAAACAGCTCGTCCCCCTCATCAAGGCCGGCATCGCCCACGAAGGCGCCGCGTTTATCGACGTCATCAGCCCCTGCGTCGCGTTCAACAACCACCCGGGCAGCACCAAGAGCTACGACTACGTGCGCGAGCACAACGAAGCCGTGAATCGGCTGGACTTCTGGCCCAGCCGCGAAGCGATCAACATCGACTACGCCGAAGGCGGCGTGATCGAAGTCCCGCAGCACGACGGCAGCATCCTCAAGCTGCGCAAGCTCGAAGCCGACTACGACCCCAGCGACAAGATCAACGCCACCACCCACATCGCCACCGCGGCATCGAAAGGCGAATTCCTCACGGGTCTCCTCTACCTAGACCCCAACGCCGAAGACCTGCACGCCCACTTCAAGACCAGCGCCGTCCCCCTGAACCAGCTCGGCGTCAAAGAACTGTGCCCGGGGTCGGCGATGCTCGACAAGATCAACGCGTCGCTGCGGTGAGCAACGACGCGGTCCTGCAAGAAGTCGACGCGCGCGGCGTCGCGACCGTGACGCTCAATCGCCCCGAGGTGAACAACGCCTACGACGAGTCGGTCATCCAGGGGCTGCTCGACGCGATGGACGCGCTCGGGGCGCGGGGCGGGGTGCGGGCGGTGGTGCTGCGCGGGGCGGGGAAGCACTTCCAGGCGGGCGCGGATCTGAAGTGGATCCGGCGCGTGGCGGGGGAGTCGGGCGAGGAG
>JBAUTD010000206.1:0-1546 GCA_049582045.1 Burkholderiales bacterium | reverse complement strand
CCATAGGACAATGAGGAGCCCCGCATGAAAATCACCCGCTTCGAAGCCTTCATCCTGCGCGCGCCCGACACCGGGCGGCCGCACTGGGTCAGCAACTTCATCGTCCCGCGCGCGAACGAGATCCTGGTGCGCCTCGCGACCGACGAAGGCGTCGAGGGCTTCGGCATCGCCACCAGCTACACCCCGATCGAGGCCGCGATCCACGCGCTGAAGAGCGGCATCGGCGAGCTCGTCGTGGGCGCCGACCCGACCGCGCCCGAGCGCCTGTACCAGAAGCTCTTCGGCCTGACCTGGCAGCGCCTCGCGCACGAAAAGGGCTGGAGCCGCGAGGCGATCATCCGCATCGCCGCGGCGACCGACATCGCGTGCTGGGACATCGTCGGCAAAGTCGCCAAGCTTCCGCTTTATCGCCTGTTCGGCGGCTTTCGCGACAAGGTGCCGGCCTACGTCACCTGCGCCTACTACCGCGACGGCAAGACGATGTCGGAATTGAAAGACGAGATGCAGATGTTGAAAGCGCAGGGCCACCGCGGCTTCAAGGCCAAGGCGGGTGGGCTGCCGCTCGGCGAGGACATCCCGCGCCTGGAGCTGGTGCGCGAGGTGATCGGCTGGGACAACGACCTGATGATCGACGTCAACCGCGGCTGGGACCTCGACACCGCGATCGAGGGCGCGCGCCTGATCGAGCCGCTCAAGCCGCGCTGGCTCGAGGAGCCGGTGCGCTGGGCCGACGACCGGCGCGAGCTGAGACTGCTCGCCAAGGAAACGCGCATCCCGCTCTCGGCGGGCGAAAGCGAATTGACCAGCTGGGGCTGCCGCGCGCTGCTCGAGGAAGAGGCGATCAAGATCCTGCAGTTCGACTGCACCATGTCGGGCGGCTTCACCGAAGGACGCAAGCTCTCGGCCTTGTGCGAGTTGAACCACGTCCAGGTCGCGCCGCACCACGACTGCTTCATCCACTGCCACATCGTCGCCGCGAGCCCCGCGGGCGTGATCGTCGAGTCGTTCACCGACCCCGAGCGCGATCCGCTGCAGGCCGAGCTGTTCGAGAACCCGCCCAGGATCGCCGACGGCTGGTTGACGCTGAACCAGACGCCGGGCCTGGGCCTCGTGCTGTCGGACAAGGCGCTCGCGAAGTTCGGCCAGAAGGTGCTCTGATGCGCTTCGCGATCTTCGGCACGGGAGGACTGGGCGGCTACTACGGCGCGCGGCTGGCGAAGGCCGGGCACGAGGTCTCGTTCGTCGCCCGCGGCGCGCAGCTCGAGGCGATGCGCCGCGACGGCCTCAAGGTGCTGAGCAAGCTGGGCGACGTGCACCTCGAGAAACCGAAGGCGAGCGACGATCCGCGCGAGCTGGGCCAGGCCGACTGCGTGATCGTCGCGGTGAAGAGCTGGCAGGTCGCCGACGCGGCGAGAGCGATGACGCCGCTGCTCGGCGGAGAGACCGTGGTGCTGCCGTTCCTCAACGGGGTCGAGGCCGCCGACCAGCTCGGCGCGGTGCTCGGGCGCGAGCGCGTGCTGGGAGGGCTGTCCAAGGTCTTCAGCCT
>JBAUTD010000205.1:0-2426 GCA_049582045.1 Burkholderiales bacterium | reverse complement strand
CGCCGGCGGACAGCGTTGCCGCGAGACTTCCCATCGCGATGACTATCGGCAGTTTCATGTTGCCTCCTAGAGCGTCTGAGGATTGCGGATATAGCGGCGCAGGTCGTCGCCCAGGCGCAAGGCGAGGGCGGCCAGAGGACCGGTCGGGTTGTAACCCGCGTTGTGCGGATAGACCGACGAGCCGACCACGAACAGATTGGCGGCGTCCCAGTGCTGCAGCCTGGGCGAGACGACGCTCGTGTCCGGGTCCGTCCCCATGATCGTTCCGCCGGTCGTGTGCGTCGTCTGGTAGACCCTGGTGTCGAAATCGCCCCTGCGCGGCGCATTCGGGCCGACGATCGTCGCCCCCATCGCCTTCGCGATCTCGTGCGCCTGCCCGGTCACGAATTCGCTCATGCGGTAGTCGTTTTCGCGGAAGTTGTAGGTCATGCGCAGCAGCGGCATCCCGTAGGCGTCGCGATAGGTCGGATCGAGATCGAGGAAGTTCTCCGTGTTCGGGTAGTTGCACCCGTGCACCAGGATCTTGAACGCATGCGCGTACCAGTCGGCGTTGGCCTGCTTCCAGCGGCGTCCCCAGCGCGGCGTTCCGGGGGGCAGCGCGCGGCTCGAGATCGGCCAGCCGTTGCTCACGTTCGCGGAAATGTAGCCGCCGCCGAAGAAGCCCAGTCCGCTGTGGTCGAAGTTGTCGCCGTTGAACTCGTCGACGACCGTCTGCGTCGCCCCTCCGGCGAGGAACGGGTTGATCCAGCGGTCGCGGAAGAAGACCGGCACGCCCGAGACGACCTGGTAGCAGAAATTGCGGCCGACCACCCCTTTTCCGCTGCGCGGATCGTAGGCTTCCCCGACGCCGCTCTGGAGCAGCAGCCTGGTATTGCTCATCGAGAAGGCGCCGAGCACCACGACGTCGGCGGGCTGCTCGTATTCCGCGGCGGTCCGCAGGTCGAGGTAGCGCACCGCGACGACGCGCTTCGCCTGGCGGTCGTACTTCAGGTCCAGCACGTGCGCATCCAGGCGCAGCTCGAAGCGGGGCTTCTGCAGTAGCATCGGATAGAGCAGGACCTGCGGGCTCGCCTTGGCGTTCGCTTCGCAGATGAAACGCTCGCAAAAGCCGCAGTACTGGCAGGGCGCGAGCCTCATTCCGTCCGGGTTCTCGTAGGCCCCGGAAGAGTTGGCCGCCGGCATCGGGAAAGGCTTCATCCCGAGGCGCTCGGCCGCGTGCGCGAAGATTCGTCCCGCCTCGGTGATCTCGAGCGGCGCCTGCGGATACTCGCCGCGCCGGGGCGCTTCGAACGGATTGCCGCCGGGCTGGATTCTTCCGTGCACGTTGCCTGCCTTGCCCGCGATCCCGAACAGGCGCTCGAACAGGTCGTGATAGGGCTCCATCTCGGCATAGGTGACGCCCCAGTCCTGAATCGGCATGTCCGCGGGAATCGCCTTGGCGCCGTAACGTTCCGTCAGGCGCGTGCGCAGCACCGGGTCGTATTCGGCCCAGCGCCAGGTCTGGCCGTTCCAGTGATTCGCGGCGCCTCCCATGCCTTCGCCGGGAAGAAACGCCTCCATGCGGCGCACGGGCAGCGCGTGCTCGGCCGGAGAGTGCCGCAGCGAGTAGGTCTCGAGCGCCCAGTTCTGCATCAACCGGGTCTGCACCGCCCAGCGCAGCTCGTCCCTTTGCGTGGGCACTGCGGCTTCGGCGCCTGCGCGATGGTCGCCCCCGCGCTCGAGCACCAGGGTGTCCACGCCGTCCTGCATCAGCTGGCGCGAAACCAGGCCCGCGGTAAGCCCGCCGCCGACGATCACCACTGAACGCTTGGGAAGTATCTTGGCCATATGCCCTCACGAAAAGTCCTGCATCGACTTGGGATTTCTCGCGCTGGGAAACGGCTTGCCCCGGTAGGCCACCATGTCCTGCGCGTGAAACGCCGGCAGCCCGGGAAAGCCGATCATCTTCCAGAACACCTTGTCCCGGTTTCCGCCGTATGCCGGGTCGGCGAAGCACGCCTGCGCGAACAGGGGGTAGACCAGCTCGTTGAACCACTGCGCGAGCGGCAGCGCGCCCGACGACGCGGATCCGGACGCGATTTCGTTCAGCAGCCGGTCCGCGCGCGCGTGCGAAAGCCGTTCGAACGGCTCGCCGAAGCGCGTCCTGCAAAGCGACTGGGTCGCGGCGATGCCGGCCTTGAAGAAATCCTCGGGAGACAGCGGAAGCTGGTAGCCGAGCTGCGGCTTGCCCTGCGCCCACGGCCCGGACCTGTACAGGCGGTCTCCGCGCCCGAACGCGCCCGCGAGCTGCCGGTCGATGTAGGTCGCCAGGCCGCAGTCCACGCCGGACGGAGTGAGCTCGTCGGCCGGGCACATCACGTTGACCAGGTGCTCCACGAACGCCGCCTCGTCGGGCCCGAGAGACAGGTATGCGGACGGCCCCGCGC
>JBAUTD010000204.1:0-2650 GCA_049582045.1 Burkholderiales bacterium | reverse complement strand
GCCCGGCTTCGAGCGCTTCGCGCCAGGCGGTCACGCCGCCGTAGCTCGGAATCGCCGCGGGCGCGCGCACGAAATCCGGCACCGGCAGGTCGGTCGGCGCGCTCAGGTACTCGGAATGCGCGCCGATCAGCGCGTTCTCGAGCGCGCTGGTGCCGATCAGCGGCGCGATGCGGTCCCACAGCTCCTGGGTCGAGACAATGGTGCGCGCCTCGCCGTCCTCGACGTAGTGGCGCAGCTCCTCGGTGCGGTTCATCGGATTGACCGGCACCACCACCGCGTCGGCGCGCAGAATCGCGTAGTAGCCGAGCATGAAATGGGGCCCGTTCTGGCAGTACAGCAGCACGCGGTCGCCCTTGGCCACGCCGCAGCGCCGCTGCAGGAAGCCGGCCAGGGCGTCGACCTCGCGCTTCATCTGCGCGTAGCTGATGCGGCTGCCGTAGTAGTCGATCACCGCGGAATCGGGGTAGCGCGTCGCGCTCACCTCGAGGTTGTAGTACACGCTGGTGCGCGGAATGCGCAGCGAGCGCGGAACGCCGGAAGGCCAGTGGGGAAAGTGGCGCGTGAACATGGCCTAGAGCGCGTAGCGCCTGACCGCCTTTTCGTTCCAGCGCATGCCGATGCCCGGCCGCCCGGGGATCAGCACCTCGCCGTTCTTCAGCTCGGCGGGCTCCTCGAGCACCGCGTCGGCCCAGTCGACGTACTCGAGCCAGTGGCAGGTCGGCGTCACCGCGAGCAGGTGACAGCTCACCTCCGGAAACAGGTGGCTCGACATCTCCAGGCCCGCGGCCTGCGCCAGCGCCGCGGCGCGCATCCAGCCGGTGACGCCGCCGATCCTCTGCGCGTCGGGCATGACGAAGTCGCAGGCTTGCGCCGCAAGCGCCTGCGCCATCTGCTCGGGGCCCATGAAGTTCTCGCCGATCTGGATCGGCGTGGCGAGCTCGCGCGCGAGGCGCGCGTTGCCGGCGAAATCGTCCGCCCGCACCGGCTCCTCGATCCAGTAGACGCCGCCTTCGTCGTCGATCATGCGCCCGCGCCGCAACGCCTCGAAGACCGTCAGGCCCTGGTTGAAGTCCACCATCAGCGTGACCTTGGTTCCGACCGCCTTCTTCACCGCCCTGAGCGCCTCGATGTCGTCGCGCGCGTCCGCTCGCCCGAGGCGCAGCTTGACCGCGCCGAAGCCCTCGCTCACCAGCTCGATCGCCTCGCGCACGAGTTGTTTCAGCGGCAGGATGCCCAGGCCCTTGGAATTGTAGGCGCGCACCGGGCGCGGCACGCCGCCCAGCAGTCGCACCAGCGGCTGGCCGAACGCCTGGCCGAGCGCGTCCCAGGCAGCCATGTCGATCGCCGAGATCGCGAACAGCACGATGTTGTGCACCCCGAGCAGCGTGTGCTTCGCGCGCAGCTTCCGCTCCAGCTCGAACGGCGCCAGCGCGTCGCCCGTGATCATCTCGCCCATCGCCTCCACCAGCCCGGCCATCGGCGGCAGGTGCAGCGCGTTGATGCCGAACAGGTAGGAGCGGCCGACGATGCCGCCGTCGGTCTGCAGATCGACCAGCAGGAGCGGCGCGACCTTGATCGAGCCGGTGGCGGTCGCGAGCGGTCGCTTCATCGGCGCGCCCACCGCGCGCACTTTCACCGCCTTGACCTTGAGTTGGGTGGCCTTCATGGCGCGCTATCTCCCCTTGAATCCGGGCTTTCGCTTCTCCATGAACGCGCGCCGCCCTTCGACGTGGTCCTCGCTCTTCGCGCAGCGCTCGATCAGCGCCTCGCCCTGGGAGAAATCGCCGCCGGGCTCGATCAGGCTGTTGATGATCGACTTCGAGGCCGCCATCGACAGCGGCGCGTTGGACGCAAGGTCCGCGGCGAGCTTGCGCACGAACCCCTCCAGCTCGTCGTCCGGCAGCACGCGGTTGACCAGCCCCATGGCGCGCGCCTCGTCGGCGCCGTAGCGCCGTGCGGTGAGCATGATCTCGCGCGCCGCGGCATGCCCGACGCTCGCCACCAGGCGGTTGGTGCCGTGCACGCCGTAGCCGATGCCCAGGCGCGCGGCGGGAATCGCGAAGCTGGCCGACGCCCCGCAATAGCGCAGGTCGCAGGCGAGCGCGATCTCCAGCCCGCCGCCGAGGCAGAAGCCGCGGATCATCGCTAGCACCGGCTTGGCGGAGTTCTCCAGCGCGAGCTGGGCGGCATCGATCGTGTTGTCGTGCTTGCCGGCGGCTTGCGCGTCCGCACGGCGCTTCTCGAATTCCGAGATGTCGGCTCCGGCGGCGAAGGCGATGTCCCCCGCGCCGCGCAGCACCACGCAGCGCACCTCGGGGTCGGCGTCGAAGCCGGCCATCGCCGGCGGGATCGCGCGCCACATCTCGAGCGTGATCGCGTTGCGGCGCGCGGGGTTGTCGAAAATGATCCAGCCGATGTGTCCGTCGCGCTCGGCGCGCAGTCTCGCTTCGCTCATCGCGCTTCGCTCCTCGAAGTCCCTCAGACGACCTTGCCGGCCCGCAGCTGCGCGATCTCGGCCTGCACGTAGCCGAGGTCGCGCAAAATCTCCTCGTCGTGCTCTCCGGCGGGCCCCATCGCGCGCTTCATGCGCGCGGGCGTGCGCGACAGGCGAATCGCAGGCCCGACCAGGCTGAGCTCGCCGCCGCCGGGC
>JBAUTD010000203.1:0-4951 GCA_049582045.1 Burkholderiales bacterium | reverse complement strand
CGCAGGCGCAGCGCGAACGACGGCATCCAGCGGGACAGATGGTCGAGCTCGCGCGCCGCGCGCCTGCGCGCCGAGGCCTCGATGAAGCGCGCGCCGAGCAGCAGGAACACGAGCATGGTGATCGAATCGAAATACACTTCGCCGCGCCCGGCGAAGGTGGCCCAGGCGCTCGCGCCGAAGCCCGCCGCGAGGCCGAGCGCGATCGGCGTGTCCAGGCCGATCCGCCTGCGCCTGAGCTCGCTCCAGGCGGCGGCGAAGAACGGCCGGCACGAGAACAGCATCACCGGGGTGGTGAGTGCGAGGCTCGCCCAGCGCATCAGCTGCTCGCTCGCCGCGCTCAGCGTCCCGGCGCCCGCGTCGAGATAGGCCGGGAAGGCGTACATCATCACCTGCATCGCGCCGAAGCCGGCCACGAACAGGCGCCACAATGCGCTGCGGCGCTCGCGCCGCTCGAGCTCGTCCTGGCGCCGCGGGTCGTAGGGGTAGGCGTCGTAGCCGATGGCGCGGATCGCCTCGAGGATCTGCGACAGCTTCACCCGGCGCGCGTCCCAGGCCAGGTGCGCGCGGTGGGTGGCGTAGTTGATCTCGACCCGCAGCACGCCCGGGACTTGCCTGAGCCACTGCTCGGACAGCCACAGGCAGGCGGCGCAGCGGATGCGATCGAGGATCAGCGCCGCTTCGCGCAGGTTCTCGCCCGTTGCGGCGACGAACTCCTTCTGCGCCAGCGGGTCGTCGTAGGCCTCGAGCGGCGGCAGGTCCTGCGGCTGCGGGCCGGCCTCCGAGCGCGTCTCGTAGTAGCGCTCGAATCCGGCCGCGACGATCGTGCGCGCGACGGCCTGGCAGCCGGCGCAGCACATCTCGCGCTCGGCGCCAAGCACCGTTGCCCGGTAGCGGCCGGGCTCGGCGACCGCCTGCCCGCAGTGATAGCAGGCCGGGGTCAGCTGACCGCTACGCGCTTGGCCTGCGCGCTCGCCTTCTTCGGCAGCACCAGGTTCAGGACGCCGTCCTTGTACTCGGCCCTGACGTTCTGGGTGTCGATGTCGGCCGGCAGCTGCATGCTGCGCGACACCATGCCGTAGTAGCGCTCGCTGTGCAGGACCTTCTCGCCCTTCTTCTCTTCCTTCTCCTGCTTCACTTCGGCGCGGATCGAGACCTGGTTGCCGTTGACGTCGACCTGGATGTCTTCCTTCTTCACGCCCGGGATGTCGGCGTGCAGCGTGTAGGCCTTGTCGTCTTCCTTGACGTCGACTTTCATCTTCAGCTCGCCGTCGCCTGGCATCGTCACCGGTTTGAGCCAGAAGCCGCGGGTGAGGTCGCCGAACACGTCGTCGAACAAACCGCCATACCGTTGGATGTTTGCCATGATGGTCACCTTTGCGGGAAAGTTGTTCCCTCATTGCATGCTAGCGCGCCGCTCCGGGCGGCCTTTGATTCACGTCAAACCGGACTGCGCGATAGACGGACACAATCCCCGGAATTGCCAAAATCGATTTGATCCATCGCCGCGCGCTCGCTAACCTGAATCGATTCAACGAGGAACGAGACCATGGCCGTACGCGAAGGCAGCCTGGAAGCGCCCACCCGGCATCCCCTGGACTGGAAGAGCGGCGCGTTCTACGACCCGGCCGCGCTCGACAAGGAGCTCGAGCGCGTCTACGAGATCTGCCACGGCTGCCGCAGGTGCGTGAACCTGTGCACCGCGTTCCCGACCCTGTTCGACCTCATCGACGAGTCGAAGACGATGGAGATCGACGGGGTCGCGAAGCAGGACTACTGGAAGGTGATCGACCAGTGCTACCTGTGCGACATGTGCTACATGACCAAGTGCCCGTACGTTCCGCCGCATCCCTGGAACGTCGACTTCCCGCACCTGATGCTGCGCGCCAAGGCGGTCAAGTTCAGCAGGGAAGGCGCGCGCCTGCGCGACCGGCTGCTGTCCTCGACCGACGCGATCGGCAAGCTCGCCACCATCCCGGTGGTGGTGCAGACGGTCAACGCGCTCAACCGCAACGGCGCCGCGCGCGGCCTGATGGAAAAGACGCTCGGCGTGGCGAAAGAGCGCGAGCTGCCGCCCTACGCCAGCCGCAGGTTCCGCCCCAACGCGGCGCGCTCGAAGGACTTCCCGGTCAGGGACGGCAAGAACGCGCCCGGCAAGGTCGCGATCTACGCCACCTGCTACGTGAACTACAACGAGCCCGGCATCGGCGAGGACCTGCTCGCGATCCTCGCGCACAACGAGATCCCCTACGTGCTGGTCGAGAAGGAATCCTGCTGCGGCATGCCCAAGCTCGAGCTGGGCGACCTCGAGACCGTGGCGAAGCACAAGGAGGCGAACATCCCGCCGCTGGCGAAGCTCGCGCGCGAGGGCTACGCGATCCTCGCCGCGGTGCCGTCCTGCGCGCTGATGTTCAAGCAGGAGCTGCCGCTGATGTTCCCCGGCGACGCCGACGTGAAGGCGGTGCAGGAGGCGATGTTCGATCCCTTCGAGTACCTGGTGATGCGAAAGCGCGACGGGCTCCTGAAGACCGATTTCAGCGCGAAGCTCGGCAAGGTGTCGTATCACATCCCCTGCCACTCGCGGGTGCAGAACATGGGGCAGAAGACGCGCGAGGTGCTCGAGCTGGTGCCCGGCACCGAAGTCAACACCGTCGAGCGCTGCGCCGGGCACGACGGCACCTGGGGCGTCAAGACCGAGTACTACGCCAACTCGATGAAGATCGGCCGCCCGGTGTTCCGCCAGATGGCGGGAACCGAGCCGGACTACGTGAGCTCCGACTGCCCGATCGCCGCTCGCCACATCCTGCAGGGGATGCGCGAAGGCGATAGCGCGGGCAAGGCCGAGAAGGCCCACCCCCTCACCCTGATCCGCAAAGCCTACGGCCTCTAGGCTCGCCGCGCTCGCAGTCTTCCTGCTCGCCGGCTGCGCAGCGCAGCCGGGTGCGCGCGGGATCGAGTTCGGGCTGATGGGCGACGCGCCCTACTCAGTGGCGCAGGCGCGCGCGCTCGACCGGGTGATCGAGCGCATGAACGCCGAGCCGCTCGCCTTCGTCGCCCACGTCGGCGACATCACCTCGGGCGCGGGCCCCTGCAGCGACCAATGGCTCGAGGCGAGAAAACGCCAGTTCGCGCGCATCCGCCACCCATTCGTCCTGCTCCCGGGCGACAACGAGTGGACCGACTGCCACCGCTCGGGCTACGACCCGATCGAGCGGCTGGCGAAGTGGAGGAGCCTTTTCTGCGTCCCGGTGCCGGGCCTCGCGCTCGAGCGCCAGCCGGGCGAATACTGCGAGAACCTGCGCTGGACGGCCGGCGGGATGATGTTCATCGGCCTGAACGTGCCCGGCAGCCGCAACGACCTGCGCCTGCCCGCCGAGCGCGAGCGGCGTATGGCGGCGGTGTTCGACTGGCTCGACGAAAGCCTGTCGCGCGCCGAGCAGCAGGGGGCGAAGAAGATCTTCGTGCTGATGCAGGCCGATCCGGAATTCGAGCGCGCCCGCGAAGGCGACGGCTACGCGCGCCTGCGCGCGGTGCTCGCCACCGACGCCAGGTGGTTCGCCGGGCGCCTGGTGCTGGTGCACGGCGACAGCCACGTCTACCGCGACGACCGCCCGCTGCCGGGGCTGCGCCGGATCGAAGTCCCGGGCTCGCCGCAAGTGGGCTGGCTGCGCGCGCGCTTTTCCGACGGCAGGCTGGAGATCGAGCGCGGCGCGGACTAGAGCTCTGGATCGACGGGCGCGTCGCCGACCCGCGCGAGCACCCGACCGGCGAGCCAGAGCCACAGCGCGAAGGCGATCCCGAGCAGGGCGTAGAACATGAGCGAGCCCAGGCGCATGAGTGCCTCGTACGGCAGCACGCCGTACACGGCGACCGAGACCAGCATCAGGCCCAGGAACAGGCCGCCGTAGACTTCGAGCAGCAACCTCAGGATGGTCAGCAATTTCATGAGTGTCCTCCTGCCCCGGGCTGCCCCGGCGCCCCATCCAGCCGCACCTGCAGCGTGCCGGAACGCACGTGCAGGTCGCGCTGCGGGAACGGAATCTCGATCCCTTCGGCGCGCAGCTCGTCCTCGATCGCCCACAGGAATTCGGCCTGGGTAAAGCCGGGACGCGCCACGCGCTGCGGGCCGACCCACGCCACAAGCTCGAAGTTCAGGCTGCTGTCGCCGAAGCCAACCAGCCAGACGTCGGGCTCGCGCCCGCTGGGCGCGACGGAGTCGTCGACCTTCCTGGCGGCGCGCAAACCCGCGGCCTTGACGCGCTCCTTGTCGCTGCCGTAGGCCACCCCGAAGGGGATGTGCACTCGGCGCACGCGGTTCTCGAGGGTCCAGTTGGTCACGCGGCCGTTGATGAACTCGGAGTTCGGCACGATCACGTCGACGTCGTCGGGGGTGGTCACTCGCGTGTAGCGCAGACCGATCTCGCGCACATTGCCCTGCACCCCGGACTGCAGGTCGACGAAGTCGCCGACCTTCAGCGTGCGCTCGAGCAGGATGATGATGCCGGAGATGAAATTGCTGAATATGTTCTGCAGGCCGAAGCCGATACCGACGCCGACCGCGCCGCCCAGCAGCGCAAAGTTGGCGAGGTCCAGGCCGATGTAGTTCAGACCGACCACCGTCCCGATGATCCACACGGAGTAGCGCAGCACGCGCGACCAGGTGTAGATCGCCGGCGCGCTCTCCGCATTGCCGCCGCCGCGCATCGCGATGCGGCGCACCCCGGACTCGACCAGCGACGCCAGCCACCAGACGGCGGCGACGATCAGCACCAGGCCGATCACCCGGCCCGCATCGACCGGAGTGCCGCCGAGGGTGAACCACGGCGCCACGAGCCACGTGCGAAGTTGTTCCAGCATGGTCCCCGGCAGGTTAGCACGCGCCCGGGACGCGACGTGCGGCCGCTAACGCCCGAGGGTGTCGCGGCGCTCGACCAGCGGCGCCTCGGACGCAGGC
>JBAUTD010000202.1:0-3900 GCA_049582045.1 Burkholderiales bacterium | reverse complement strand
GCATCATGCCGGCCGCGATCAGGCCGCCGGCGACGCCGGCGCCCGTCGCGAGGAACGCGCGGCGGGATTCGTCGAGTTGCGTGCTATGGCGCTTGCGTGCCATGAAGTCTCCTCCTCCGGTGATTGGCTGCGCGCGGCAACCGAAAATTGCGACGCGCTACGCGCGATCGCGCTGGAGGGGCGAATATAGTCCGGCGAAAAAGCCGCTGCCTGTCGCTCGCCTGACTGCGCGCTAGCCGGCCGCTCTGTCCTGCGCTGAAATCCAGGTGCCGATTGCGGGCCAGGCCTCGGCGAGCGTGCGCGCACCCATGAACAGCCCGATGTGCCCGCCCGGCACGAGCTTGCTCTCGATCCTCTCGCGCGGCGTGCCGACCAGCGCGGCGGCATTGAACACCTGCTCCTGGGTGGTGATGTCGTCCTGCGCGCCCGCGAGCAGGTAGAGCGGAACGCGGATCGCCTTCAGGTCGAGCTTGCGCCCGAGCGCAACGAACTGGCCCTTCGCGAGCTGGTTCTCCTTGAACAGCAGCTGAATCGCCTGCAGGTAATAGCGCCCCGGCAGATCGATGGGATTCTCGTACCAGCGCTCGAACTGCTCGGTGCGCTTGATGTAGCACTTGTCCTCGATGTGGCGGTACAGATCGAGGTACTTGTCGACGTACTGCTGCTCCGGATGCATGCTCTTCCAGCCTGCGAGCATGAATTTGCCGAGCATTCTCCCTCCGCCTCCCTGCACCAGCTCCTGGTAGAAGCTCATGGGAAGGCTGTGCGCGATCTTCTTGATCGGCCCGTCGCCCGCGTCGGTGTCGATCGGCGAGCCAGCGAGCACCAGGCTCTTCACCTTGTGCGGGAAGCGCGCCGCGTACATCGCGCTCATCCACCCGCCCTGGCATAACCCGACAAGGTGCGCAACGCCGCCCAGCTCGTCGATCGCGACGTTGATCTCGGCCAGATACTTGTCGATGTCGAAGTCGCGCATCTCGGCCGTTGCGGGCTTCCAGTCGGTGGCGAGCACGCGCCCGAGCCCGGCCGCGAGCAGAGTCTCGACCAGGCTCTGGCCCTTCGCGTAGTCGGCGATCGACGAGCTGTGCCCGGCATAGGGCGCATCGACCAGCACCGGCGTGCCGTCGGAAGCGCCGAATTCGCGCAGGCGCATCGTGTCCAGATCGAGCGCCACGCGGTTGGCTGTAGCCCACTTCGGCTCGGGCGGGACCGCGAGCTCGCCGGCCTCGGCCAGAAACTCGATGTTCTGCCGGTAGAGCTTCATTCCCTCTTCTTCCAGCTCGATCGCGGCAGCGAGCGGCCAGAACCAGGGGACGCTGTGCTCCTGCGTCGGGGCCTTGGGCGGAAGCGTCTTCTGGGCCATCAGACCGGCACTAGAAATTCGCCGTCTCGAGGCGCTCGTAGGCCTCGCTCCAGGACTTCTTCCAGTCGTTGCCGAG
Source organism: Burkholderiales bacterium (assembly GCA_049582045.1). GTDB lineage: Bacteria > Pseudomonadota > Gammaproteobacteria > Burkholderiales > SG8-39 > DAHVFK01. Next base: position 2,461 of record JBAUTD010000202.1, on the reverse strand, counting down.
AAAGTCGATCGCGCGCCCGTCCTTCTCGTAGAAGCGGTTCGGAATCTGGAACATGGCGATCATCAGGCCGCCTTCGGGGCCGGCCCAGGCCTCGTGCCGGCTGCCCGCGGGGCGCCAGACGAACTGGCCCGCGCGGCACACGCCCTCGCCGCATTCGAGGCTGCCCTCGAGCACCCAGGTCTGCTCGATCAGGACGTGCTCGTGGTCCGGCAGCTTCGCTCCGGGGGCCATCTTGAGCAGCACCGTCAGCAAACCGCTCGAGCGCTCGATGAGCAGCGTCTTCGCTTCCACGCCCTCGTAGATCGTCCTCTGCCACGGCAGCGCCGCGACGTCGACGAAGCGCGACGCCATGGGCGGCAGATTGGTGTGCTGGGCGGCGTTCGGTGTGATGGCAGCCATGCGCGTCCTCCTATCCCTTCAGATGCTCGCCGACCCGGACGATCTTCATCGTGTTCGTGCCGCCCGGCTTGCCGATCGGCTCCCCGATCGTCAGTACGATCAGGTCGCCTTCCTTGACCACTCCCTGCTCGACCAGCGCTCGCTCGGCTTCCGCGAGCAGCTCCTCCCGGTCGTGGCCCACGTACTCCACGATCAGCGGGTAGACGTCGCGGAACAGCGCGCAGCGATAGCGCGTGTGCGTCTGCGAAGTGAGCGCGTAGATCGGCACCCCACAGTTCAGGCGCGACATCCACAGCGCGGTGGAGCCCGACTCGGTGAGGGACGCGATCGCCTTGACCTTGAGGTGAAAGGCGGTGAACAGCGCGGCCATCGCGATCGACTGGTCGACGCGCGAGAAGACGCGATTGAAGAACTCCTGGTCGAGCGTCACCGGCTGCGTCGCTTCGGCCTCGACGCAGATGCGATGCATGGCCTCGATCGTCTGCACCGGGTACTTGCCGCTCGCCGACTCGGCCGAGAGCATCACCGCGTCGGTGCCGTCGAGCACCGCGTTCGCCACGTCCGAGACCTCGGCGCGCGTGGGCACCGGGCTGTCGATCATCGATTCCATCATCTGCGTGGCGGTGATGGTGAGCCTGTTATGTTCTCGGGCGAGGCGGATCATCTTCTTCTGCAGCGCCGGAACCGAAGCGTCCCCAACCTCCACCGCCAGGTCCCCGCGCGCCACCATGATTCCGTCGCAGGCGCGCATGATGTCGATCAGCGCCGCTTCGGTGACGGCTTCCGCACGCTCGATCTTGGCGATCAGCATCGCTCTGCCGCCGGCCGCGCGCAGCAGCTCTTTCGCCTTTGTCATGTCCGCACCCGACTTCGGGAACGACACCGCGAGGAAATCGGCCTGCAGCCGGGCGGCGGTGCGCACGTCCTCCATGTCCTTGGAGGTCAGCGCCGGGGCGGTCAGCCCGCCGCCCTGCCGGTTGATGCCCTTGTTGTTCGACAGCACGCCGCCGTCGCGCGCGATGGTGTGCACCTCTTCGCCGCGCACCTCGGTCACCTCGAGCACGACCTTGCCGTCGTCGAGCAGCAGCACGTCGCCGGGCTCGACATCACGCGGCAGCTCCTTGTAGTCCAGTCCGACGCGCTCGGCGTCGCCCAGCTTGCAGCCCGCATCGAGAATGAAGCGGCTGCCGGCGGCGAGCGCAATCTTGCCGTCCTTGAACTTGCCGATGCGGATCTTGGGGCCCTGCAGGTCGCACATGATCGCCACCGTGCGCCCGAGCCTGCGCGCGATGTCCTTCACCAGGTCGGCGCGCCTGAGGTGGTCCTCCGCGCTGCCGTGCGAGAAGTTCAGCCGCGCCACGTCGACCCCGGCGCGGATCATCTTCTCCAGCACCGCGGGATCGCTCGAGGCAGGGCCGAGGGTGGCGACGATCTTGGTACTGCGCAACATTTGCTTCAGTCTATCAGCGCCACTGGGCAGCGGCGAACTCGAATCGCTCCGCGTGGCCCGCACGCTGAAGGTAGGCGCCCGCGGCGGTGGTCTTGCAGGCCCAGGTCTGCTGTCCGGACAGCGAGGCGACAGACAGAGCTTCGGCCCGCAGTACCGCCCCGCCGATGCCGCCGGGCGCGCGCACGGCCGCGTAGCGAATCCAGGCCAGGCCGAGCCTGCGCGCCTCGCCGGCGAGATCCTGACAGGCGGAATAATCCGCCTTATGTGTCCAAGCGCGCGCCGACGCCTTCCATGGCGCTGACGTAAGGTCGACGCAACGCCCGCGCGCGCTCGCCTTGAAGAAGCTGTGCTGGGTGTGAAGCGCCTGGCCGGCGAGCGCGTCGCTGTCGGCGAGAAAGCGCCACTTCCAGTAGGCGACCTCGGCGCACGCGGTCGCGAGGTCTTCGGCACCGTACCACACGCCGGGATCCGCGGCGCGCCGAAAGCGCGAGGCGATCGGCGAGCGGTAGCGAAACGGGGTGAAGATCAGGTAGTGCCTCGCGCGCGCCGCCTGCGGCAGCGGCGGCTTGCTCGCCTCGAGCAGCTCCTCGAGCACGCGCTGCTCCTCCAGGC
>JBAUTD010000201.1:0-2071 GCA_049582045.1 Burkholderiales bacterium | reverse complement strand
CCGCCGCCGCGCGCCGTGGTTCCCAGCAAGCCGCTCGACGCCACGCGCCTGCCGCCGTTCGACGGCGAGAAGCAGGTGGTGCGGGAGCCGCTGCGCGGCGTGCGGACGATCGACCTGACCGTGCAGCCGGACGACCTGTGGCAGCGGATCCGGTTCGGCTTCGGCATGCCCGACCTGGACAACCAGCGCGTGCGCGACATGATGGCCTACTACGCCGCGCGGCCCGATTACCTGCAGCGCATGTTCGAGCGCAGCCGGCGCTACCTGTACCACATCGTCGACGAGCTCGAAAAGCGCGGCATGCCGACCGAGCTCGCGCTGCTGCCGATGGTGGAAAGCGCGTACAACCCGATGGCCTACTCGCGCTCGCACGCATCGGGCATCTGGCAGTTCATCCCGCCCACCGGCAAGCGCTACAGCCTGAAGCAGAGCTGGTGGTACGACGAGCGGCGCGACATCGTCGCCTCCACCTCCGCCGCGCTCGATTACCTGCAGGACCTGTACGACATGCACGGCGACTGGCAGCTGGCGCTCGCGTCCTACAACTGGGGCGAGAACGCGGTCGCGCGCGCGATCGAGAGGAACAGGAAGGCGGGGCTGCCGACCGACTACGCCGACCTCAAGATGCCGCCCGAGACGCGCAACTACGTCCCCAAGCTGCAGGCGCTGAAGAACATCATCAACGACCCCAAGCCGTTCGGCATCGTGCTCGATCCGATCCCGAACCAGCCCTACTTCGTGGCCGTCGACGGCACCGGCGCGATCGACGTGCGGCTGGCGGCCAAGCTGGCCGAGATGCCGGTCGACGACTTCATCGCGCTCAACCCCGGGTTCAACCGGCCGCTGATCCCGACCTCGCTCGACTCGCGCATCGTGCTCCCGGCCGACAAGGTCGACGTGTTCCGCGCCAACCTCGAGAAATACGACGACAAGGCGCGCGTGTCGTGGAAGACCTACCGGCCGCAGCGCGGCGAGCGGCTGGACCACATCGCGCGCAAGTTCCGCGTCTCGCTCGCGGAGCTGAAGAAGGTAAACGGCATCCGCTCGCGCTCGCTGCGCGCGCCCGACCTGCTGGTGGTCCCGATCGACGGCGCCAAGCTAAGCGGCAAGCCGCTGCCCATCATGTACGCCCCGCCCATCCCGGCGCCTCCCGCGGGCCATCTCTACCGGGTCAGGCGGGGCGACACCTTGTGGGGCATCGCGCACCGCTACGGCGTCAGCGTCGAGCACCTGCGGCGCCTGAACCACCATCTCGGCACGCTCCATCCCGGGCAGCGCATCGTGGTCCGGCGCTGATCCCGGCTCAACCCCCGGCCTCGATGCGCGGCACCGCCGCCAGCAGCGTGCGCGTGTAGGGGTCCTTGGGGGCGTTCAACACCTCGTCGACCGTGCCGCGCTCGACGATGCGGCCGCGGTACATCACCGCCACCTCGTGCGCCAGGTATTCGACCACCGCCAGGTTGTGGGTGATGAACAGATAGGCCAGCCCCAGCCGGTCCTGCAGCGACTTCAGCAGATTGAGGATCTGCGCCTGCACCGAGACGTCGAGCGCGCTGGTCGGCTCGTCGCACACGATGAGGCGCGGCTCGACCGCGAGCGCGCGCGCAATGGCGATCCTCTGGCGCTGGCCGCCCGAGAACTCGTGCGGGTAGTGGGACTTCGCCGACGGCGGCAGTCCCACCTGCTCGAGCAGCGCCTCGACGCGCCGCTCGCGCTCGGCGTCGTCGCGGCCGACGCCCAGGCTGCGCATGCCTTCGGTGAGCGCCTCCAGCACGCGCATGCGCGGATCGAGCGAGGCATAGGGATCCTGGAACACGATTTGCATCTTCGCGCGCCAGGGGCGCAGCGCGGCGCGCGGGAGCCGGCCGAGCTCGACTCCTCCCGCGCGCACGCTGCCCGCGGTCGGCCTGATGAGCTGCAGGATCGCCTTGCCCGCGGTGGTCTTGCCGGATCCCGATTCGCCGACCAGCGCGAGCGTCCTGCCCTCGCGGATCTGGAGCGACACGCCGTCGACCGCCTTGACCTGCCCGACGACGCGGCGCAGCACCCCGCGCCGGATCGGGAAGTGCAC
>JBAUTD010000200.1:0-2043 GCA_049582045.1 Burkholderiales bacterium | reverse complement strand
GGCGGGAGCGGTCTCGCTGCAGGGCGGACTGCGCTACCAGGGCCGGTATCAGAGCAACGGCTTCGACCGCCGCTTCGACCAGGACGCGCTCGCCGGCTACGGCGGGATCTCGCTGCTGCGCGGCCAGGACCTGTACCGGGCGAGCCTGTCCTACGCCGCGCTCGCGCTCGATGCCGGCCGCTACCGCAACATCTCGGCGCTGGGAGGCGAGTGGCAGCGCCAAGTGGACGAGCTGAACGCCTATTCGCTGTTCGCGCAGTACGCGGCGCTGGACTATCCCGCGTCCCCGTCGAGCGACGCCGACCTGTATGCGCTCGGCGCCGGCTGGCGACGCGCCTTCGTGCAGCGCTACCTGCCGGTCGTTCAGCTGCAGGCGCTCTACGGGCGCGAGAAGAGCTCGGCCTCCCCGCTGCGCGACGACCTCTCGCGCGACCTGTACTCGCTGCGCGCCGGCGTCAGCAGCACGCCCTGGCCCGGCTGGGGCATCTCGGGCGGGCTGAGCTACACCGCGAGCCGCTTCGTCGGCCCGGACCCGGCGCTCGCGACCATCCGGCGCGACGACACGATCGGGCTGGACGCGGGGCTCTCGTACCGCTGGTCGAGACAGCTGACGCTGCAGGCCGACTACCTGCACGCGGACAACCGCTCCAACCTGGAAGCGTACAAGTACGGCCGCGACGTGCTGACGCTGCGCATGCACTACGACATCCGCTGACCGGCGCCGGCCGCGCCTGCAGCGTTTACAATCAAGGGTTTTCCGCCCAAGGAAGCCCCGATGCGATTCGAAGGCAGCTCCGAGTACGTTTCCACCGACGACCTGACGCTCGCGGTCAACGCGGCGATCGCGCTCGAGCGCCCGCTGCTGGTCAAGGGCGAGCCGGGCACGGGCAAGACCATGCTCGCGGTGCAGGTCGCCAAGTCGCTCGGCGTGCCGCTGCTCGAGTGGCACATAAAGTCCACCACCAAGGCGCAGCAGGGCCTGTACGAGTACGACGCGGTCAGCCGGCTGCGCGACTCCCAATTGGGCGACGAGCGGGTGCACGACATCCACAACTACATCGTCAAGGGCATGCTGTGGCAGGCCTTTTCGGCCGACGAGCCGGTGGTGCTGCTGATCGACGAGATCGACAAGGCCGACATCGAGTTCCCGAACGACCTGCTGCGCGAGCTCGACCGGATGGAGTTCTACGTCTACGAGACGCGCGAGCTGGTCAAGGCGAAGCAGCGCCCGATCGTGTTCATCACCTCGAACAACGAGAAGGAGCTGCCCGACGCGTTCCTGCGCCGCTGCTTCTTCCACTACATCCGCTTCCCCGAAAAGGAGACGATGGAGAAGATCGTCGCGGTGCACTTCCCCACGCTCAAGAAGTCGCTGCTGCGCGAAGCGATGGAGGTGTTCTTCGAGATGCGCGAGGTGCCGGGGCTGAAGAAAAAGCCCTCGACCTCGGAGCTGCTCGACTGGCTCAAGCTGCTGCTCGCCGAGGACATCCCCGCCGAAGCGCTGCATTCGAAAGACCGCAAGACCATCATCCCGCCGCTGCACGGGGCGCTGCTCAAGAACGAGCAGGACGTGCACCTGTTCGAGCGACTGGTGTTCATGACCCGCGCCAAGGCCTAAACCATGGAACCCATGCAACCCATGCTCCAGCTCTATTTCGCGCCCGGCGCCTGCTCCTTCGTGCCCCACGTCGCGCTCGAGGCGATCAAGGCCGCCGGCGGGCCCGACTTCGAGCCCAGGCTGGTCAAGCTGCACAAGGGCGAGCAGAAGACCCCCGAGTACCTGGCGATGAACCCGAACGGCCAGGTCCCGGTGCTGGTCGCCGACGGCAAGCCGCTCAATCAGATCGTCGCGATCTGCGATTACCTCGACCGCAGCTTTCCCGCCGCCGGCCTGCTGCCGAGCGACCCCTGGGCGCGCGCCCAGGCGCTGTCGCAGCTCGCCTGGATGAACAACACCGCGCACCCCACCTTCACCCATTTCTTCCGGCCCGAGGCCTTTGCCGCCGGCGACGAGGCGCGCGCGGACGTGCGCAAGAGCGCCGT
>JBAUTD010000199.1:0-1678 GCA_049582045.1 Burkholderiales bacterium | reverse complement strand
GCCTTCGGCAGCGTGCTGGGCGCCGTGATCGGCAGCCAGCTCGACTACGGCCGCTACTAGGCGATGTGGAGCGCCTCGTCGATCGGCTCGGCGGGGAAATGGAACTGCACCGGGCCGTCGGGGAGCGCGTGCATGAACTGCTTGAGGTACGGATCCTCCGAGGCGGCGACCGCCTCGGGGGTCCCTTCCCCGACCACCACGCCATCCGATAGGACGTAGAGATAGTCCACCACCTTGAGCGACTCGCTCACGTCGTAGGTGACGACGATCGAGGTGGTGCCGATCGCGTCGTTCAACTTGCGCACCAGCTCGGCGATGACGTTCAGCGTGATCGGATCGAGGCCCGCGAAGGGCTCGTCGTACATGGTCAGCATCGGGTCGGCGGCGATCGCGCGCGCGAGCGCGATGCGGCGCGACATGCCGCCGGAGAGGTCGGCAGGCATCAGGCCTTGCGCGCCGCGCAGCCCAACCGCCTGCAGCTTCATCAGCACCAGCTTTCGGATCAGCTCTTCGGGCAGCGCATGGTGCTCGCGGATCGGGAAGGCGATGTTCTCGTACACCGACAGGTCGCTGAACAGGCCGCTGGTCTGGAACATCATCCCCATCTCGCGCCGCAGCGCGTACAGCGCGTCGGTGCCGAGCTCGTGCACCACCTTGCCGTCGACCGTGATCCTGCCGCGCGAAGGGCGCAGCTGCCCGCCGATCAGCTTGAGCAGCGTGGTCTTGCCGCAGCCGCTCGCGCCCAGGATCGCCACCACCTTGCCGCGCGGGATCTTCAGGCTGAGGCCCTTGAAGACCTCGTGCCGGTTGTAGGCGAAATGCAGATCCTCGATTTCGACGATGTTGTCCGCGGCCATGGGGCGCAGTTTACCCCGGCCGGGCAGCGCCGTTCGGCTGCAGCTTGACGCGCGCGCCGTCCTCCAGCGCATCCGAAGGATAGACCACCACCGTCTCGCCGGGCTCGAGGCCCTGCTCGATCTGCGCGTCCTGGCCGTTGCGCCGCGCGAGCTTCACCTCGCGCAGCACCGCGCGTCCGTCCTTGACCACGAACGCGGCCCAGTCCTTGCCGTGCCGGAACAGAGCGCCCACCGGCGCCTTGATCGCGTCTTCGGCGCGGAAGGTGACGATATGCGCCTCGACCCGGAAACCGTCGCCGATCGTCTGCACCTTGTCGAGCGGCTCGGCGAAATCGAGCACCACGTTTACCCGCTGTTCCTCGACTCCGAGCGCGGATACCTTGGTGAATGCGGCCGGCTCGATGCGCCGCACGCGCGCCGCGAGCGGCGGCACTCCGCTGCCGAGCTCGATGCGCGCGGGCATCCCGGGACGGATGGCCACGCCTTCCTCGGACAGCACGTCGACCACCGCCTCGAGGCTGCGCGGGTCGGCCACCTCGACCAGCGGCGCGCCGAGCGCCACTACGCCTTCGCTTTCCTGCACCACCTTGAGCACCGAGCCGGTGATGGGCGATTTCACCTCCCAGCGCGCGCCGACGATCTTGCCCGCGCTCTCGGCACGGTAGCGCACCAGCGTCGCGCGCGCCTGCTCCACCTCGTGAATCGCCGCGTGCTCGGCGAACCTGGCCGCTTCCTGCCCCTTCTCGGCCGTCAGCAGCGCGAGGCGCGCCTGCTCGAGCGCGGTGGCCGACACGTAGCCCTCGTGCGAGAGCATCTTGGCG
>JBAUTD010000198.1:0-2088 GCA_049582045.1 Burkholderiales bacterium | reverse complement strand
GGCAGGCGCGCCGCAACCGCCTGCACGCCGCCCAGATGCGTCGCGTCGCGCAGCACGAGGTCGACCGCCTCGAGCGAGGCGGCGGTCTGCTCGGCGATGACGTGCGTCACGTTGGAGAAGCCGCGCGCGGCGCGGCGCTCGGTATTGTGGCGGGCGGCACGGATCTCCCACGCGGTGGAAGCGATGTTGATCGCGACCAGGACCAGCCCGAGCGCCACGATCGCGCGGCCGAGCGGGATGCGCGACAGCACCGTGCGGGCGCGGGGCGTCGGCATCGACCCTACTTGGGCGGGGGGCCGATCAGCTCCGCGACCGCATCGAGAAGCGCCGCGCGCTTCACCGGCTTGGCGAAGACCCGCGCCGCGCCCGCCGCCAGGGCCTCCGTCTCGCTGCAGCCCTGCCCCGAGCCGAAATGCCCCGAGACGGCGATAAGCGGAAGGCCGGGATGCCTCTGATGTATCCAGCGGATCGCTTCCCCGCCGCGGGGGCCGGGCATCCACATGTCGCTCACCACCAGCGCCGGGCGCGCGGCCTCCAGGGCGGCGGCGCCGGAGTGGCAATCGCCGAGCTTGCGCACCGCATATCCCGCCGTCTCCAGCCAGTCGGCGATGAGGTCGCGCATGATCGCGTCGTCGTCCACGACCAGGATAACCGGCTTGTCGTCGAGGTTTTTGCCCACCCGCCCATTTCGTTCCGAGGAAATTGCGCGTAATTTACACGCCTCGGCACGCCGCGTTACAGCTGTAACAGCGCTGCGCGGCCAATTGTTAAATTACTTGCGCTGTGAGCACCCAGGCGACCGTGACCCCACAAACCCAGGCGATCCCCATCGCGGCCCTGCCGCACGTGCTCGCGGTGGACGACGACGCGCTCGTCCGGGAGCTGATTGTCGACTATCTGGGGCAGAACGGGTTCCGCGTCACTGCGGTCGCCGACGGCGCAGCGATGCGGTCGGTGCTGGCGCAGGACGTCGTGGATCTCCTGCTGCTCGATCTCAAGCTCCAGGCGGAGGACGGCATGTCGCTCGCGCGCCGGCTGCGCGACGAGTCCGCGATCCCCATCGTCATGCTCACCGGCCGGAGCGAGGAAGCCGACCGCGTCATGGGCCTCGAGCTCGGCGCCGACGACTACCTGACCAAGCCGTTCAGCCCGCGCGAGCTGCTGGCGCGGATCCGGACCGTGCTGCGCCGCCGGCGCGCCGAGGTGCGCCAGGGGCGCCCCGAAGGGATCCGCGCCTACCGCTTCGACAAGTGGGAGCTCAATCTCAATACCCGACGCCTGCGCGACAGGGACGGACGGGAAGTCACACTCAGCAACGGCGAGTTCAGCCTGCTGGTGGTGCTGCTGGGGGCTCCCCAGCGCATCCTTTCGCGCGACCAGCTGCTCGACCTGTCCCGGCTTCACAACGACGAGGTCTTCAACCGATCGGTCGACATCCAGATCATGCGCCTGCGGCGCAAGCTCGAGAAGGACCCCGCGCAGCCGCGCTACCTCCGCACCGAGCGCGGCGTCGGCTACACCTTCGCGATTCCGGTCGAGATCGTCTACTGAGCTGAAAGGAGCCACCCCGACGCCGGGGCTCCCGCGAGGAAGCGCTCCTCTACCTGAGCGCGCGCGCAAACTCCTCGGGATCGAACCCCACCAGCAGCTTTCCGCCCGCCTCGATAATCGGCCGCCGGATCGCGCTCGTGTTCGCCTCGAGCAGCGCTATCGTCTTCGCCTCGGTGAGGTTCGAGCGCTTCGCCTCGGGAATCTTGCGCCAGGTCGGCCCGCGCGTATTCGCCAGCGCCTCCCACCCCGCCTGCTTCGCCCAGGCCCCGAGTTTCCCCGGCGGCACGCCGGCCTTCTTGTAGTCGTGGAACTCGTACTCGACTCCGTGCGAGTCGAGCCACGCGAAGGCCTTCTTCATGGTGTCGCAGTTCTTGATGCCGTAGATCCTCGCCCGCATGAGACCTGCTCGCCTAGCCGCCGGCCACGCCCTGCGTGTTGACGTAGAGCGAATACAGCGAGGTGGTCGCCGCCATGAACAGGCGGTTTCGGTGCGCGCCGCCGAAGCACACGTTCGCGCAGCGCTCCGGCAGGTCGATG
>JBAUTD010000197.1:0-2708 GCA_049582045.1 Burkholderiales bacterium | reverse complement strand
CGATGTCGGCTCATCACATCCTGGGGCTGTAGCCGGTCCCAAGGGTATGGCTGTTCGCCATTTAAAGTGGTACGTGAGCTGGGTTTAAAACGTCGTGAGACAGTTTGGTCCCTATCTGCCGTGGGCGCTGGATATTTGACGGGGGCTGCTCCTAGTACGAGAGGACCGGAGTGGACGTGCCTCTGGTGTACCGGTTATGACGCCAGTCGTATCGCCGGGTAGCTAAGCACGGAAGAGATAAACGCTGAAAGCATCTAAGCGTGAAACTTGCCTGAAGATAAGATATCCCTTGCACCTTGAGTGCACTAAAGGGTCGTTGAAGACCACAACGTTGATAGGCGGGGTGTGGAAGCGCAGTAATGCGTTAAGCTAACCCGTACTAATTGCCCGTGAGGCTTGATCCTATAATTTTGAGAAGCGCCTGGTTTAACTACAGGACAGTGTGTAGGCACGATACAAACCTCAACCCAAAACCTTCTTCCAGACATGCCGGCGAAAGCCTGCATGACGAAAGCAGTCGGCTGGAGATCGCAGGATCGACAGCACCCCAGACAATCAGAACGCGGGGTCAGGAATAAAAGTCTGATCCCCACCCCTTTGTCTGACGACCATAGCAGAGTGGAACCACCCCTTCCCATCCCGAACAGGACGGTGAAACGCTCCCGCGCCAATGATAGTAGGCATCCGCCTGTGAAAGTAGGTCATCGTCAGACTCCTTACACCGCCGAAGGCACCAGACCTTCAGACACACACAAAACCCCCTCCCAAAAAGAGGGGGCTTTTTAATGCAAGCAAATAGTCTCCTGATGTCCCGTAAGCGCCCAGCCCGTCCACGTTGGCTTACGAAGAAGTCGGGTGCAGCGCTTCGGTGCGGCGAGGACGTTGCCCGCAGCGGGCGTGTCCATGCCCCCCGCGTCAGAATAGTTGTCGCCCCGATATGATCTTGAACTTGGGGGCGATAAGGACGGAAGATGGCACGGTACGGAGAAGCATTCAGGAACAGAGCGGTGGCGAGGTTGTTGCCGCCGGAGAGCGCCAGTGTGGGCGAAGTGGCGAAAGAAATTGGGGTCTCGATGCAGACGCTTGAACGCTGGCGCGAGGAGGTACAGTCCAGGCCCGCCCGCGGGCGGGCCTGGACTGCGGGGGCGCGACTGGAGGCGGTCATCACTGCGGCGGCGCTGGACGAGGCGGGCAAGAGCGCGTGGTGCCGCGAGCACGGCGTATATCCCGCCGAACTGGACAAGTGGCGGCTGAGCGCCACGACGGCGCTGGCGGAGCCCGAGGAGGCGCGCGCCAGCCCGCAGGCCACGCGGCAGGACAAGAAGCGGATCAAGGAACTCGAACGCGAACTGCTGCGCAAAGACCGGGCCCTGGCCGAGACAGCCGCACTGCTCGTGCTGTCAAAAAAAGTCGCGGCGATCTTCAACAAGGGAGAGGCCGAATGATCGGCCTCGAAGATCGCCAGGCGTTGGCCCGAGACATTGATGTGGCGCATATCGCCGGCGCACGGCTGAAGCCGGCCTGCGAGATTGCCGGCATTGATCTGCGCACCCTCCAGCGCTGGCAGGCCTTTGACGGCCTGGTCAGCGGTGATCGCCGGCCGCAGGCCGTGCGCCCGGTGCCCGGCCATGCCCTCTCCGAGGCCGAGCGTGCACACCTGCTTGGCGTGGCCAATGAGCCGCGCTTTGCTTCTGTGCCACCTGCGCGCATCGTGCCCATGCTGGCCGACGAGGGCGTCTACCTCGCCAGCGAATCCACCTTCAGTCGCGTGCTGCGCGCGCATGGGCAAACCGCCCCCCGCGGGCGGACCAAGGCACCCAAGGCGGTCAGGCCACCGACAACGCACATTGCCACCGAACCGCGTCAGGTGTGGTGCTGGGACATGACGTATCTGCCCGCGCAGGTGATGGGGCGCTGGTTTCACCTTTACCTGATCCTGGATCTGTACAGCCGCAAGATCGTCGGCTGGGAGGTGCACGACAGCGACCACGCCGACCATGCGGCGCACCTGGTGCGCCGCATCGCGCTGGCCGAGGGCATCGCCGCGCTTGCCGCCAAGCCCGTGCTGCACGGCGACAACGGTTCTACGCTGAAGGCGACAACGGTGCTGGCGATGCTCAACTGGCTGGGCGTCAAACCCTCTTACTCCCGGCCGCGCGTGAGTGACGACAACGCCTACGCCGAGTCGCTGTTTCGCACCGCCAAGTATCGCCCCGAGTTCCCCGCCAAGGGTTTTGTCGACCTCGACCAGGCGCGCACCTGGGCCGCAGGCTTTGTGCATTGGTACAACTTCGACCATCGTCACAGCAGCATTCGCTACGTCAGCCCGGCGCAGCGCCACGCCGGCGACGATCACGCGATTCTGGCTGCCCGACATGCCTTGTACCGCAATGCCCGCGAACTCAACCCGGCGCGCTGGTCCGGCGATACTCGAAACTGGGAGCCCATCGGCGCCGTGACGCTGAATCCCGAACGTGACTCCATCATAAAGACGCATCTGGCTGGTAAAGATATTCAAGCGTTGGCTGCATGACCGAGGCGACAACTACCTTGACGCGCGCCGCATGCTGACCGGCACCAAGGTCAGCGACGACGTCGCGGCCACAGCCGCTTGCTTCTCCTTGCGCCGCCAGCGGTAAAACGCCTTCTCACCCAACCCGTGCTTCCCGCAGTAGTCCCGCTGTGTCAGATCATTTCGATGCCAGGCT
>JBAUTD010000196.1:0-4887 GCA_049582045.1 Burkholderiales bacterium | reverse complement strand
CCTTTGCGCTCGCGGTCAGGATCATCATGAACTCCTCGCCGCCATAGCGCCCGAACACGTCGGTCTTGCGCATGCCGTCCTGCGCCACGTCGGCGAACGCCTTCAGCACGGCGTCGCCGACGGCATGGCCGTAGCCGTCGTTGACGTCCTTGAAATGGTCCAGGTCGAGCATCGCGACGCAGAACGGCACGCGCGTGCGCCGCGAGCGGCTCAGCTCCTCCTCGAGCCGCGCCACGAGCCAGCGCCGGTTGAACGCCTTGGTGAGCTCGTCGTATTGCACCAGCTCCCGGATCTGGCCCAGCGCCGCAGCGAGCTCGCGCCGGCTCTGGCCCAGCCGCGCGCGCAGGCCGTTGCTGTATATCGCCAGCACCAGGGTGCGGCTGAGGATCACCGACAGAAACAGCCAGGTCAGCATCAGCTCGTAGTCGCTCGTGCCGGCCACGCCGAGGTGGCCCTCGTTCATGTACAGCACCGCGCCGCTGCCCGCCATCGCCAGCGCCCACAGCGCCACCGCCTGGCGCAGGCGCAGCCAGAGCATGCCGAAGGCGAACACGGTGAACAGGTTGACGATGTAGGGAAAGGTGATCTGCGGCGCCAGCGCCACCACCAGCAGCTGTGCCAGCACGCCCCCCAGCATGCCGGGCGCGCCCATGGTCGGATCGCGCAAGCGCAGATTCAGGCCGGAGGCGACGAACAAGGCGTAGACCAGGCAGAAGGCGAAGCCGGCGCCGCCATAGACCACGGCCACCCACGCCGGAATCGTCCCGGCGCCGGCGTACAGCGCGAGAAACAGGACGTCCAAGGCATAGCTCGAGGCGATAAGCGCGATCCAGCGCAGGCGCTGGCGCTGGGCTCGCTCGCGCGCCTGCCTCGCCTTGTCGGCTTGCTCCAGCTCGGCGTCGACTTCGACCATCGGCTCCCTCCAGCCTTATCCCCTCGTCCCGTATACAATATCCCAAGCCATGTCGACAATGCACCGTTACCTGCTGCCGGTCGAGCAGACCCACTGGAAGCTTGAGGGCGTGACGGAAGTCTCGTTTACCTGGGACTACGACGCGCGCAGCGACGAGCTGCTGCAGCTCTACGCCAAGGGCAAGCAGCAGCAGTGGGACGCCGAGCGGCGCATCGACTGGAGCCTCGAGGTCGACCCCGACGACCCGATGCAGATCGACGACAAGATGCTGCCGATGCACGGCACTCCGCTGTGGGACAAGCTCTCGCCGCGCCAGCGCTCCGACCTGCGCTACCACACCCAGACCTTCCAGCTCTCGCAGTTCCTGCACGGCGAGCAGGGCGCGCTGATCTGCGCCGCCAAGATCGTGCAGGACGTGCCGGCGATCGAATCCAAGTTCTACGCCGCGACCCAGGTCATGGACGAGGCGCGCCACGTCGAGGCCTACCGCCGGCTGCTCACCGACAAGTTCAGGTTCGTCTATCCGATCACCGGCCCGCTCAAGGAGCTGCTCGAGAAGGCGATCACCGACCGGCGCTGGGACTTCACCTACCTCGGCATGCAGGTGCTGATCGAGGGGCTCGCGCTGTCGGCGTTCCAGCGCTTCCGCGACTACGCGAAGAACCCGTTGTGCTCCGCGGTCAACGCCTACGTGATGCAGGACGAGGCGCGCCACGTCGCTTTCGGCCGCCTGGCGCTGCGCGACTACTACCCGCAGCTCACCGAAGCCGAGCGCGCCGAGCGCGAGGAGTTCGTGATCGAAGGCGTGTACGCCCTGCGCGACCGCTTCAACCTGCCCGAGATGTGGCCGCAGATCGGAATCGATCTCGCGGACGCGGTCGCGGCGATGGATGGCGCCGAAAACATGACCCGCTACCGGATGCGACTGTTCAGCCGCATCGTGCCCACGGTGCGCGACATCGGCCTGTGGAGCCCGAAGGTGCAGAAAGCCTTCGCCGACATCGGCGCGATGAAGTACGCCGACGCCGACGCGGGCAAGCTGCTGGAAGAGGACGCGCAGGTCGCCGAGGAATTCGACCGCCTGATGCGCGACGGCTTCCGCGGCCCGCCGCGCGCGCGCAAGCAGGCCTGACTAGAGCGCGTTGAAAATTCCGTTGATCGCGTCCTCCGCGAGGCCGAATCCGGCCCCCATGCCGAGGCCCGCGGTAAGGTTGCCGAGAAAGCCGCCGCCGCCGGAATTCATCCAGCCGCGCGGCTGCACCGTCGGGTTGGGGTGGGTCTGAAGCTGCGCTTCCAGCGTCTGGATGTACTGCCCCATCTGGCCGACGAGCATCTCGAGCATCTGGTTCTCGTTCTGCACCGAGAGCGCGATCTCGCGCAGGTCCATGGCCCATTCGCGCCCGGTGGCGTCGTCCGGCGCGGCGGCCTTGAGCTTCTGCGCCAGCGTCTGGATGTTCTGCAGCAGCGTCTGCGACTGCTGCTCGACCTGAGTCACCTGGTTCTGCGCGTTGCTGAAGTCCATCTTGCGGCACTCCTCGAGTTGGCTGCCCGTCGGACACGCCGCGCCGCCCGCAGTTCCGCAGCTTGCGGGCGCTTCAGCTCGCCGCCCGCCTTCGCGGTAACATGGCGCATGTCCTTCCCGCAGCAGGTCGAGCGCTGGAACGAGCGCTTCGGCCGCGACGACTACCACTTCGGCACCGAGCCGAACGTCTTCCTCGCTTCTCAGGCGCAGCGCCTGCGCGCCGGCATGCGCGCGCTCAGCGTCGCCGACGGCGAGGGGCGCAACAGCGTATGGCTCGCGCGCCAAGGCCTCGCCGTGACCGCGTTCGACATCTCGCCGGTGGGCGTCGACAAGGCGAATCGCCTCGCGCGCGAAGCGGGCGTAGCCGTCGAGCACCACGTCGCCGACATCAACGACTGGGACTGGGACGCGGCGAGCTACGACCTGGTGGTGGCGATCTTCATCCAGTTCGCCTCGCCGCCCGAGCGCGCGCGCGTGTTCGCCGGCATGATGCGCGCACTCGCCCCCGGCGGGCTGCTCGTGCTGCAGGGCTACGGGCCGCGCCAGATCGAGTACAAGACCGGCGGTCCCGGAGTGCTCGAGAACCTCTACACCGCCGAGCTGCTGCGCGCGCAGTTCGCTGCGCTCGACATCCTGCACCTCGCGGAGCACGACGACGAGATCCGCGAGGGCAAGGGCCACTCGGGCATGTCGGCGCTGGTCGACCTGGTGGCGCGCCGGCCGGCCTGAAGGGGCGCAGTTGAACCGCGGCGGCGGCCGCGTGTCGAAACCGCAGTGCAGGCCAATTCCAAGCCACTCTCGCGGCGCGGTTTCATCCAGCTCGCCTCGGCCGCCGCCGTTGGCCTGCCGTTCGTGCGCTGGTGGGACGAGTTCCGGGCCGTGGGTCTGACGCCGCGCGCCAGGCGCGTGACGCCGTTCATCACACCCGACGAGCAGTTCTACCTGGTCGCGGTGGACCCGTCGTTCCGCCCGGCGTTCGGACCGCGGACGGCCGGCTCCGCCTGGGCGCTCGAGATTCGGGGCCTGGACGGCAGCGTGCGCAAGCTGGGCTACGATGACCTGCGCGCGCGCGCGAGGCGCAAGATCGTGTACACCTTCGAGTGCATCGGCAACCCGGTCGGCGGGCAGCTGATCGGCAACGCCGAGTGGAGCGTGATCCCACTCAAGGAACTGCTCGGCCCGGCTGGCGCCGCCGGTTCGGTGATGTTCAAGGGGCTCGACGATTTCTTCTCCAGCGTCTCGGCCGCGCGCGCGCTCGACGACTACGCGTTTCTTGCCCTCGAGATGAACGGCGCGCCGTTGCCGGCGGCGCACGGCTTCCCGGCGCGCGTCATCCTGCCCGACCTGTACGGCATGAAGCAGCCCCGCTGGCTCAAGCGCATCGCGCTGCAGGCGACGTCAAAGACCGACTCGTACTGGGAAGAGCGGGAGTGGGCAGGCGAGGTGCCGGAGAAAACGATGTCGCGGCTCGACCCGCGCGGCACGCTCGCCGCCGGCCAGGGCACGGACCTCACCGGCATCGCCTTCGCCGGCGAACGCGGCATTTCGCGCGTCGAAGTTTCGCTCGACGGCGGCAGCGCCTGGCTGGGCTGCGAACTGGTGACCCCTGAGCACGCGGGAGCATGGTCGCTGTGGCGCTACCACTGGGAGAAGCCGGCGGCGGGCGAGTACTCGATCCAGGTGCGCGCGACTGACGGTCAGGGCCGGCGCCAGATCGGAGCGCGCCAGAGCTCCTTTCCGAACGGGGCGAGCGGCTACGATACGCGCACGCTGCGCGTGGCGGAGCGCAGCAGCCAGGCCGGCCAGGCAAGCGCGACGCTGCGCAGGCAGGCCCGGTAGCCCGTCTCGCCGGTGATCAGTCCGGCGAACAGGTCGCGCGCGCGCGGGTTGCGCACCAGGTGCTCGAACGCGAGGCGGGGAAAGGCGAACAGGCAGGCGGCCAGCCAGCGCGCCGCGCGCAGCTCGGGCAGCAGCTCGCGGCGCAACAGACGCGTATAAGCAAGCGGTGTGCGCGAGGCGTCGGCGGCGAGCTCGGCCCGGACGGCGAGCTCGGCGCTGTACAGCGCGAAGTAGATGCCCTCGCCGAACACGGCCTCGGCAAGCCCCGCGGCGTCGCCGAGCAGAGCGACCGGGCCACGCTCAAACTCGCCCGCGACGTTGCGCAGCGGAATCGCGTAGCCACGGCAAGCGACCGGCGCGCGACCGCGCAGCGTCGGCTGGCGCGCGATGAACGCCTGCAAGTGCCCTCGCAGTCCGTGCCCGCCATAGGGCGAGTACACCCCGACGTTCAGATGGTCGCGCTTGGGAAAGATCCAGCCGTAGCCCCTGGGCAGCGCGCCGAAATCGAACAGCGCTCGCCCGCCGAAGGCCTCGAGCACCTGCGCCGGGGCAGGCACGAGCGCTTCGAGCGCGGGGACGTACGTCACCGCGTTGCGGCCGAACACCCGGGCGC
>JBAUTD010000195.1:0-2360 GCA_049582045.1 Burkholderiales bacterium | reverse complement strand
GCCGGCGGCCGAGCGCGACACGCCGTGCGCGGTCGCGCGCGAGCGCGACCGCAATCTCGACGTACTCCGCGTCCGTCGCGGCGATGAGTTCCGGTGCGCCGAGGCGGCGCAGGATTGCACTCGCCAGCCGTCCGCGCATAAAGCGTCCTTCGCGGGTGACCATCGGGATTCCGGCCAGCGCCGCCTGCATCGCCGTGTTGAAGCCCGAGAAGCCGATCGTGTCGAGACAGACGTCGGCGCGCGCGAGCAGGCCGTGGAAAGCAGCCGAACTCTGCCAGGGAACAAAGCGCGCATGCCCGTCGAAATCGACGCCGCCCTTCGCAAACGCGCGACGAAGGCGCTCGCGCAGAAGGTCCGACAGCGGCGCCGGCTTGCCGACGAAGAACATCAGCGTACCGCCGCAGCGACGCGCAATATCGACCAGCAGGCGGTCGTTCCCCGGCGCATACTTGAACGGCGTGCCGACGCAAACGAACAGCGGCGTTTTCACCCCGGCGGTGAGCCCGTCCGCGGCAGCAGGATCGGCTCGCACCGGGGCGGCGAGATAGCGTGCTCCGAGCCCGGGCAGCTTCACCAGTGTCTCCGTGTAATGCTCCTCGGCACCAGGCGGCTCGAGGTCCTGCGCCGAGATAAAGTAGTCGATCGTCGGCAGGCCGGTCGTTTCCGGGTGTCCCCAGCTCGCCGCCTGTACGGGCGCGAGGCGCAGGCATGCAAGCTTCGTGGTGGTCGAATCCATCCCGATCTCAGGATAGATCAGGAGGTCGAGCTCGCGCTCGGCGATCGTCCGCGCCCAGTGTGCGAAGTCGCCCGCCCCGGCGTGAAAGCGCGCTGCCAGCGTTTGCGCCCTGTGCGTCTCCGCGTCCTCCTGCCCGCCGAGGTGGAACAGCTCGAGCTCGATCCGCTCCCGATCGAGATCCTCGATCCAGCCGCGCACGATTCCGGTCCACACCGAATGATTGGCGAAGTGAGCCGAGACGATCCCCACACGCACCCTGTCGCGCTCCGGCCGCTGCCGCGGCGCAAAACCCTGCGCCTGCTGCCAAGAGGCCATGAGGCTCGTGCAAAGCGCCCCGTAGCGCGCGAGCAGCTCGCGGTTCGGCGCCTCCTGGTAGGCGAGATAGAAGGGCATCTGGACGCCGACCACACGCCACGCTTCCGGATGCTGGCCGCGCTGGACCCAGCGAGCAAAAGCCTCCAGCTCGCGGGCGAAGGCGCGACGGCGCTCCTCCGGATCGGTTTCCGCGTCGGGCACCGGCGCAAGCTGCGCCATGACCAGCGTCCAGCGCGCCTTCGCGAAGCCGGGGCGCAACGCCACCGCGCGGCGATAGTGCTTCAACGCCTGGCGCCAGTTGCCGACTGCCAACTGCGCGTGTCCCGCCTCGTAGTGCGCATCCGGCGAGTCGGGTGCGAGAGCAATCGCCCTTGCGAAGCTCTCGGCAGCTTCCTCCCAGCGCCGCTGGTCGCTCAGCACCTGCCCCAGGCCGTAGTGAGCCTCCATCAGTCGAGGATCGAGCGCGGCCGCGCGCAAGTACGACATCAGGGCCGAATCGAGCGCTCCCTTGTCCTTGTAGACGCTGCCGAGATTGCAATGCGCCGCCGCGAGACTCGGGTCCAGCTCCACGGCGCGCCGCAGGGCGGCAATCGCCGCGTCGAACTGGCCGCGCTGGGCCGCAGCGGTGCCCGCCTGGAATTGTTCCGTGGCGCTCTTTCCGCCGCCGCGAGAGAACCATTTCATCAAGGCGATCCGGCGGCCCTACCTCCCCTTGCGCGCAAGGGTCGCAACGGTTACCACTTCCTGGGTGATAGCGTCGACGAAGGCCGGTGCATAGCCCGCCTCCCTCAGCGCCCACTTGAAGCGGTTCCCGAGATGGGCCTTCTGGTAAAGACTGAGCTTGTTGTCGCGAGTAAAGCGCCCGACGCGGTCGAGGATCGACTGATGGATCTTGATCAGTCGCTGCGTTTGCTTCTTAGAGCCGGGGTCCGTCTTCCCGGGAGGATGCTGCTTGACCAGATCGCCGACGACGCCGTCGACGAACCGGTCCACTTCTCCCGTGCGAAGCCACGTCAGCATGCGCGACAATTTTAGGGTATCCGCGGCCTAGCGTCGATGCTCGCAACAGTCTTGGTCTAGCTCTGGCTGCCGGGGAGTCCGTTCTGAGGCCTGAGCGAGAAGCGCGGCTCGAACGCCGCGAACAGGTCGAGGTACTGCTCCAGCAGGCGGCTCATCAGGAAGTCCCTGCGCACCGACTCGCGCGCCGCGACGCCCATGCGCCGCCGCAGGTCGGCGTCCTTGAGCAGCTGGACGATTCGCTCGGCCGCCTGCTCGATGCTCGAGACCCGGAATCCGCTGACCCCGTCCT
>JBAUTD010000194.1:0-2623 GCA_049582045.1 Burkholderiales bacterium | reverse complement strand
TCGAGGTCAGGGGCGCGTTCCTGCACAACCTGAAGGACGTCGACCTGCGCCTGCCGCTCGGGCGGCTGACGGTCCTCACCGGCGTGTCGGGCTCGGGCAAGTCGACGCTCGCGCGCGACGTGCTGCTCAAGAGCCTCGAGCAGGGCGCGCCGGTCGGCTGCCGCGCGCTCAAGGGCGAGGTCGAGCGCGTGCTGGAAGTCGACCAGGCGCCGATCGGCAAGACGCCGCGCTCCTGCCCCGCGACCTACGTGGGATTCTGGGACCAGGTGCGCAGGCTGTTCGCCGACACCGCCGAGGCGCGCATGCGCGGCTGGACTCCGAGCCGCTTCTCGTTCAACGCCAAGGGCGGCCGCTGCGAGGCCTGCGAGGGCCAGGGCATAAAGAAGATCGAGATGTCATTCCTGCCCGACGTCAGGGTGATCTGCGAGGCCTGCGGCGGGCAGCGCTTCAATCCCGAGACCCTGGCGCCGCGCTGGCGCGGCAAGAACGTCGGCGAAGTGCTGGCGATGAGCATCGACGAGGCGGCCGCGTTCTTCGCCGCGCAGCCCTCGATCCACCGCGCGCTCGCGCTGCTGCAGGACGTCGGCCTGGGCTACCTCACGCTCGGCCAGCAGAGCCCGACGCTCTCGGGCGGCGAAGCGCAGCGCATCAAGCTGGTCACCGAGCTGGCGAAGGTGCGCGCCGAGACGCACACGCTCTACGTGCTCGACGAGCCGACCGTCGGGCTGCACATGGCCGACGTCGAGAAGCTGATCCGCGTGCTGCACCGGCTGGTCGACGCCGGCAACACCGTGCTGGTGATCGAGCACAACCTCGACGTGATGGCGGAGGCCGACTGGATCGTCGACCTCGGCCCCGAGGGCGGCGACGGCGGCGGCCGCGTGGTGCTGCAGGGCGCGCCCGAGAACTTTTCCGCATCGACGGGGTCGCATACTGCACAAGTGCTGTCGGCATTCCTCGCCGAACGCTCGAACCCGGTGTAAGGTGCCGGCATGAAAATCATCCAGACGTTCCTGCTGGCCCTCGTCCTGTCCGTGCCGGCCGCCGGCGCCGCCGAGCTCGGCCCGGACGCGCTCGTGCGCCAGATCACCGACGACGTGATGAACGCGATCCTGCAGGACAAGGCGCTGCAGGCGGGCGACAAGGAAAAGGCCCTCGCGCTGGCCGAGCAGAAGATCCTGCCGCACATCGACTTCCGCGCCATGACGCAGCTCGCGCTCGGCCGCAACTGGTCCAAGGCCACCCCGGAGCAGCAGGAGCAGGTGGTGAACGGCTTTCGCAGCATGCTGATTCGGACCTACTCCAACGCGATCGGCGCCTACAAGGGGCAGAAGATGGAGGTCAAGCCGACGCGCATGGATCCGGGCGACACCGACGTCACCGTGCGCAACAGCTACCTCAGCCCGGGGCGGCCGGCGGTCGAGGTCGACTACCGCATGGAGAAAACGCCCGCGGGCTGGAAGATCTACGACATCGTGTTCGACGGCGTCAGCCTGGTGGCCACTTACCGCAGCGAGTTCGCGCAGCAGGTGCGCGCGGGCGGCATCGAGGGCCTGATCGCGCGCCTGGACCAGAAGAACGACGCCGCTGCGTCGAAATAGACCTCGGTCCCGCGGCGCGTGCCTGAGCGCCGCGATTGTCGTCGCGGGGCGACGCCGAGCTCGTTCAGTTTTGCCTCCGCACTCGACGAGGCGCGGCGGCGATGAGCATAATTCGCCTCATCGATCTCCTTCCCATCGCAGGCACGCATGATCTCGCTCACCATCAACGGCAAGAAGAAGAACTTCGACCTCGACCCCGACACTCCGCTGCTGTGGGTGCTGCGCGACGAGCTGGGCCTCACGGGCACCAAGTTCGGCTGCGGCGCGCAGTTGTGCGGCGCGTGCACGGTGCACGTGGACGGCAAGCCGGTGCGCTCCTGCGGCACGCCGCTTTCGCAGGTCGCCGACCAGTACGTGCTGACCATCGAGGGGCTGCGTTACGTGCGCGTCGGCAGGGTGGTGCAGAAGGCGTGGCTCGAGAACGACGTGCCGCAGTGCGGCTACTGCCAGAGCGGCCAGATCATGAGCGCGGTCGCGCTGCTGACCGGGAACAAGTCGCCGAGCGACGCCGAGATCGATGCCGCGATGAGCGGCAACGTGTGCCGCTGCGGCACCTACAACCAGATCCGCGCCGCGATCAAGGACGCGTCCGCGGCGCTGGGAGGACGGCGATGAGCGCGGCGACGAGCGCGAAATTCAGGCCTTCGCGCCGCCGCTTCCTCAAGGCCACCGGCGTCACCGGCGGCGCTCTGGTGATCGGCTTCGTGCTGCCCGCGGCGGGGCGCCTGGCCGAGGCCGCGCAGCCGTTCAGCCCCAACGCCTTCCTGCGCATCGCCGCCAACGGGCGCGTGACCGTGGTGTGCGGCCTGTCCGAGATGGGCCAGGGCGTGCTCACCGCGATCCCGATGCTGGTCGCCGAGGAGCTCGACGCCGACTGGACCAAGGTGCGCGTCGAGCAGGCGCCGGTCGACAAGGCCTACGCCAACCCGATGTTCGGCATGCAAGCCACCGGCGGCTCGGCCTCGGTGCGCGGCTTCTGGGAGCCGATGCGCAAGGCGGGCGCCGCCGCGCGCGAGATGCTG
>JBAUTD010000193.1:0-1727 GCA_049582045.1 Burkholderiales bacterium | reverse complement strand
GCCTCGAGCACCGCGCGTGCGCGGTGTGCGACCGGATAGTCGATCATCTGGCCATCGACCTGGATGGCGGCCGCGCCGCTCGCCTCCGCGGCGTCGAAGGCGGCAACGATGCGCTCGGCGCGCTCGACCTCCTCGTTGCTCGGCGCGTAGGCGGCGTTCACCGGCTGCACCTGGTCCGGATGGATGCAAAGCCTGCCCTGAAACCCGCTGCGCCGGCTGCGTGCAAGCGCGCGCGAGAATGCCTCGGTCTCGCGCAGATGGAACCAGGGACTGTCCAACGGGCCCTCCAGCCCAGCGGCGCGCGAGGCGAGCACGACCCGCGCCCTCGCGTCGCCAAGCTCGGCCTCATCCAGCCCGGGCATGAGGCCGACCTCTGCGGCGTAGTCGGCGGCCCCGAAAGCCAGCCGCCTGACGCGCCAACGCCCGTCGTACGGACGCAGTCCGCGCGCCTGAACCACGCGGTCGATGCGCTGCATGCCGACCGCGGTTTCGATGATCGGTATGAGCTCGATCGAGCCGACCGCGAGACCGCGCTCGCGCTCGAGGTTGGCAATCAGCCAGTCTATTGCGTGCAGATCCGCCGCGCTTTCGACCTTGGGCAGCACCACGCCGGCGATGCCCTGGCCGATCACCGCAACCAGGTCCGCATAGCAGAATTCCGTCGAAGGCGCGTTCACGCGCGCGTAGCCGCGGCAGCGGTGCGGCTGCACGAGCGCGGCGGCAACCGCCTTGCGGGCGGCGGTCTTTTCCGCGGTCGCGACCGCGTCCTCCAGATCGAGAATGACCGCGTCGGCGCCGACGGTGAATGCTTTTTCGACGCGGCGCGCATGATTGCCGGGCACAAACAGAAATGAGCGGTACAGAGGCATCTGGCTTCCTATCTTTGCAGAAGTACGCGCTGTTGCCAGCCGGGGTAAGGTAGCTGCCACATCGCGGTCGCGAGCGCGTCGGGCCACACCACCTCCCGCCGTCCCTTCAGGATTTGCACGAGTGCGGGCTGCGCGCCGAGTTGCTCGCCGCTCGCGGCGTCGAGCTTATACTCGCCAAGCACGGTTTCGATCGTCAGCTTGGCAAGCGTTTCGCGCAGGCGTTCCTGGTCGAGGCTGCCCGCGCGCTTGACTGCCTCTTCCAGCACTTTGCAGGCCGCGTAGCCCTCGGCGGCGGCCAGACCGGGGGGCGACGACCACTTGGCCTCGAACGCCTTGACGAAGGCGGCATTGCCTGCGGTCGCAAAAGAGGGCTCGTACGCGCTCAGGCCGATCACCCGCTCGGCGTCCTGCCCGACCGCGGAAATGAAGCTTGGTTCGGCCGCGCCCTGCGCGAAGAAAAGCGGCGGGGCGTAGCCCAGGCGCTTGAAGGTCTTGACCATCTCGGCCGCGTCGGTCGCTTCGCCGAATGCGATCCAGGCCTGGGCGCGCGCCGCTTTGGCCAGCGCGACCATGGGCTCGAAATCGCTCAGCCCCGACGCGTAGATATGGGCGCCCAGGGTACCGGTGTCCATACCCTGCCGGGCCGCCTGCGCGACCGCGTGCGTCCCCATTTCCCGCGACGCGGGATCGTCGCGCGCGAGGATGAACAGCTTGCGGTACCCGGCCTGGCGTGCCAGCGCGATCACCCCCGTACCGTAGACCGCGTACGGCGCCGCGACCTGGAACACGTAGCGATGCCCCGCTCTCAGTACGGATTTCGATGCGCCGGTCGCATTGATCAGCACCCTGTGGGCACGG
>JBAUTD010000192.1:0-1758 GCA_049582045.1 Burkholderiales bacterium | reverse complement strand
GGTCGCGATGGCATCGAGCGGGCTGCTGCTCGCGCCCGGCAGCGCGCAGGCGGTGCCGAGCTTCGCGCGCCAGACCGGCATGGCCTGCGAGGCCTGCCACACGGTGTTCCCCGAGCTCACGCCCTTCGGGCGGCGCTTCAAGCTGAACGCCTACACGGTGGACAACCTGCCGCAGGTGAGCGGCATCACCCCGAGCAAGGAGCAGACGCTCGCGCTCAACCAGCTGCCGCCGCTGTCGTTCATGCTGCAGGCCTCCTATACCAGCACCAAGGCGGCGGTCCCCGACACTCAGCAAGGTGTCGGCTTGGTACCGGCCGACGCGCTCGCGAAGAATGGCCAGGTCCTGCTGCCACAACAGGCGAGCCTGTTCTACGCCGGCAAGATCGCGCCCAATTTTGGCGCCTTTGTGCAGATGACCTACGACGGCACAGCCGGACAGTTCGGCTGGGACAACACTGATATCCGCTACGCAAGGCTGGCGAACGACAATTTCCTGTGGGGGATCAGCTTCAACAACAACCCGACCGTGCAAGACCTGTGGAACACCACGCCTGCCTGGCAGTCGCCATTCGACCAGCGCAGCGCGACCGCGCCCTCGCCAAGCGCGGCGACGATGATCGACGGAGGGCTTGCGGACGCCGGGGTGGCCGGCCTCAGCGTGTACGGATCGTGGAACAATTCGGTATACGCGGAATTCGGCTTCTATCGCTCCGCGCCCGCAGCGGCCCAGATCGACAGCACCAGCGCTAATGTCGTGAACGGGATGGCTCCGTACTGGAGACTTGCCTATGAACGGCAGTGGGCCCGCAATTCGTGGGAAATCGGCGCCTACGGAGTCGACGCCAAGGTGTACCCGGGCGCTAACCTAGGCACCGCGCTGTCTGGTCTGACAGACCACTATAACGACGTGGCATTCGACACCCAGTACCAGTACATCGGCGACGAGCATCTGGTTTCGGTGATGGCCACCTACATCAAGGAGAAGCAGACCCTCGACGCGTCCTCCTTCGCGGGCGCCTCTAACCCGACCGACGATCTGAAGACGCTCAGGATCGGGGCGAGCTACTACTACCACCGCAAGTACGGGGCCGCTCTGGGGTACTTCTCGACCACCGGCTCCGAGGACGCGACGCTGTACGCGCCGGGCGCGTTCAGTGGCTTTGCCAACAACAAGCCAGACAGCAAAGGGTGGACCGGCGAGCTCGACTGGGTGCCGTACGAGAACACCAAGTTCGCGCTGCAGTACACGATGTACAACAAGTTCAACGGCGGCGACACCAACTACGACGGCTCGGGCAGGAACGCGAAGGACAACAACACGCTCTACCTCCTCGGCTGGATCAACTTCTAGGCAACCGACCATGAAAAAAATCATCGCATTCGCAGCGGGCGCCCTGCTCGCATCGGCCACCGGCATCGCGCTGGCGCAGGCGCAGCACAGCGAGCAGGACGCCAAGACGCTCGCCAAGGACGTGTGCTCGGCCTGCCACGGCGTGGAGGGCCACAGCATCTCGCCGGTGTTCCCGCGCCTCGCGGGGCAGCAGCCCGGGTACATCATCGTTCAGCTCGACGCGTTCCGGAACCATACCCGCGGCGACCCGAACGCCCGCGCCTACATGTGGGGCATGGCATCGCAGCTCTCGGACGAGACGATCAAGGAGCTCGCCAACTACTACGCGGCGCAGAAGCCGGCAAACGGCGAGCCGGGCGCTCCGGGGCTGATGGCCGAGGGCAAGAGGATCTTCACCCAGGGCATCA
>JBAUTD010000191.1:0-1951 GCA_049582045.1 Burkholderiales bacterium | reverse complement strand
GCGCACCCGCCTGCGCCCTCGCGCCCGGGGCGGCGCAAAGGATGACAAGCAGCGTCGCGAAGCGGGCGGCGCGAACGGCCAGCTTCCGCGCGAAGCGGTGCTGCATAGGCGGAAGGGAAAGGGATGATTCTTGAGTGCTAAAATGTCACAATTCGGCGGAATTCGCAACGAAACTCGTGGACGTACGCCTCGACGCGCTCGAGCGCTGGCTCGCAGCGCAGCTTCCGGGCACCGCGTTCGCACTCGCGCCCGCCTCCGAGGACGCGAGCTTCCGGCGCTATTTCCGCGCCGAGCTCGCCGACGGCCGCAGCTTCATCGCAATGGACGCACCGCCCGACAAGGAGGACTGCCGCCCGTTCGTGCACGTCGCGCAGCTGCTGCGCGAGGCGCAGGTGAATGCGCCTCAAGTCCACGCGCAGGACCTGGCGCAGGGATTTCTGCTCCTTTCCGACCTCGGCCGCACGACCTACCTCTCCGCGCTCGACGAAGCCAACGCCGACGCGCTGTTCCGCGACGCCATCGACGCACTGGTGCGCTGGCAGCTCGCCACCCGCGCGGGCGAGCTGCCGCCGTACGACGAGGCGCTGCTGCGGCGGGAGATGGCGTTGTTTCCCGAGTGGTATCTCGGCCGCCATCTCGGCCTGACGCTCTCGGCAGCGCAGCAGGGCACGCTCGAAGCCGCGTTCAGCCTTCTCGCGGCGAGCGCACTCGCGCAGCCGACAGTTTACGTTCATCGCGACTACATGCCGCGCAACCTCATGCTGTGCGAGCCCAACCCGGGCGTGCTCGACTTTCAGGACGCGGTCATCGGCCCGATCGGCTACGATATCGCGTCCCTGCTGCGCGACGCTTTCGTCAGCTGGGAGGAAGCGCGCGTGATCGACTGGTGCGCGCGCTACTGGGAGGCGGCCAAGCGGGCGCAGCTGCCGGTCGACGCCGACTTCGCGGAGTTCTACCGCAGCTTCGAATGGATCGGGCTGCAGCGCCATCTTAAGGTGCTCGGGATCTTCGCCCGCCTGACCTACCGCGACGGCAAGGCGAAGTACCTGGCGGACACGCCGCGCTTTCTCGGTTACGCGCGCGCGGTGAGCGCGCGCTACGCGGCGCTCGCGCCGCTTGCGCGGCTGCTCGAGCAGGTCGGCGGCAAGCCGAAATGAGGGCGATGATCCTCGCAGCCGGGCGCGGAGAGCGCCTGCGCCCGGTCACCGACCGGCTGCCAAAACCGCTGCTCGAGGTCGGCGGCAAGCCGCTGCTCGGCTGGCATCTCGAGCGTCTCGCCGCGGCAGGATTTCGCGAGGTGGTGGTCAACGTGTCGCATTTCGCCCAGCTGATCGTCGAGCGCATGGGCGACGGCGCCGCCTTCGGCCTGTCGATCGCGTACTCGCACGAGCGCGAGCCGCTCGAAACCGCGGGCGGGATCGCCCAGGCGCGCGCGCGCCTGGGCGAAGCGCCGTTCCTGCTCGTCAACGGCGACGTCTACTGCGAATGCGATTTCGCCCGCCTGCGCGGCGAGCGCCTCGGGCGGCGCATGGCGCACCTCGTGCTGGTGCCGAATCCGGCGCATCGCCCGCAGGGGGATTTCAGCCTCGAGGCGGGAAGCATCGGAAACGGCGCCGGCGCGCGCTACACTTACGCGGGCATCGCCGTCATGTCGCCCGCCCTGGTGGACGGCATCGAGCCGGGAACCCGCGCGCCGCTCGGGCCGCTGCTGCGCACCGCAGCCGCGAACGGGCGCCTTGGCGGCGAGCTGTACGAGGGCGTATGGCAGGACGTCGGGACGGCTGAGCGGCTCGCAGCGCTCGATGCCCTGTTGGCGACGCGTCATGGCGCTGGACGCTGAAGCGGTAGACCGGGCGATCGCCTGCGACGCGGACTGGCTCGCGGCGCTGCGCCGCGACTGGCTCGCGCTGGCCGATCTGGCGGTATGGGGCGGCGCGCAGTCCTCCAGGCT
>JBAUTD010000190.1:0-5969 GCA_049582045.1 Burkholderiales bacterium | reverse complement strand
GTTGTACGGCAGCCCGGTCTCCTCCAGCATGATGTGGACCTTGTGCCCGTTCGGGGTCGGCCATGTATAGAGCTCAATCATTGTCGTATATCACCAGTGTGCCTGCGATTTTGTCGTGGAAACCCTGTTTGCGTCTGTCGATCCCGATCCAGATGAAGCCGATGAACAGCGGCAGCATCGAGACCAGGTAGGCGAAATAGCGCACGACCAGCCTGCCGGTCGAGGGCCGCCCTCCGGTCTTCGCGTCGACGATCTTGGCCGAGATCGCCATCTTCCCCGGCGTCGCGCCGCGGTAGCGCCAGAACACGATTACGGCGATGGTCGGCAGCGCGTACTGGATCAGGAAATCCCACACCCCGGCGATGCCGCCGCCCTCGTGCGCGAGCCGGAGGTAGGAGCGGCCGTAGATCGCGAGCAGCAACGGAACCGTGATCACCGTCAGGATGAAAACGTCGATCAGGAACGCGATGAAGCGCTTCCAGAAGCCGACGTACTCCAGCCCCGAAAGCGCCGCCGGCGGCGGCGCCGGCTCAGGCGAGCTTGACGAGCTGTTTTCCAAAGTTGCCTCCCGTGAGGAGCGCGAGGAACCCTTTGGGCGCGTTCTCGATTCCCTCGACCACCGACTCGCGGTACTTGAGCTTGCCCTGCGTCAGGTGCCCGGCGAGCGCCTGCACGCCCTCGGGGTAGCGGTCCTTCCAGTCGAACACGATCATGCCCTGCATCTTGACCCGGTTGCCGATCAGCACGCCCAGGTTCTTGTGGCAGTAGGCCTCGTCGCGCTCGGCGATGCGGCCGCAGACGACGATCCTCGAGCGCAGGTTCATCAGCCGCAGCATGGTTTCGAGCACCTCGCCGCCGACGTTGTCGAAGTACACGTCCGCGCCCCTGGGACATGCCTCCTTGAGGTCGCGCAGCAGGTTGCCGGCCTTGTAGTCGACGCAGGCGTCGAATCCGAGCTCCTTCACCACGTAGTCGCACTTCCGCTTTCCGCCGGCGATGCCCACCGCGCGGCAGCCGGCGATCTTGGCGAGCTGGCCGACCACGCCGCCCACCGCGCCCGAGGCGGCCGACACCACCACCGTCTCGCCCGGCTTGGGCGCGCCGATCTCCTTCATGCCGAAGTACGCGGTCAGGCCCGGCATGCCGAGCAGGCCGAGGTAGTACGACAGCGGCGCGTCGCCCGCGGGCACCCTGGCGAGCTCCTCGCCCTTCATGCAGCTGTAGAGCTGCCAGCCGGCCGCGAGCACCTTGTCGCCCGGCTTGAACGCCGGGTGCTTCGATTCCACCACCTCGCCCGCGGTCTGGCCGACCATGACTTCGCCGATCTGCACCGACGGCGCGTACGACTTGACGTCGTCCATGCGGAATCGCATGTACGGATCGAGCGAGAGCCAATGGTTCTTGACCAGCACCTCGCCGTTCTTGGGCCGCGGCGCCTCGCGCTCGACCAGCTTGAAGTTCTGCTCGGTCACCGGGCCGCTCGGGCGGCTGGCGAGAGTCCACGCCTTGTTGGTTGTCATCTCAGCTCCGATCGAGCGCCGCAAAGCGCTCCAGATGGTGCTCGGCGTCGCCGAACTGCTGCGCGATCACGGTCAGGCGCCGGAAGCTGTGGCTGACCTTGAGCTCCTCGGTCATGCCCATTCCGCCATGCAGCTGGATCGCCTCCTGGCTGACGTGCCGGCAGGCATCGGCGATCTTGACCTTGGCCGCCGACACCAGGCGCTTGCGCTCGGCCGGGTCGGCTTCGCCGTCGACCTTGGCGCAGGCGAGGAACGCCATCGAGCGCGCCTGCTCGGCCGCGATCACCATGTCCACCATGCGGTGCTGCAGCGCCTGGAAGGTCCCGATCGGCACCCCGAACTGCTTGCGCGTCTTGAGATACTCGAGGGTCGCGTCGTTGGCCTGCTTCATGGCGCCGATCGACTCGGCGCACACGAGCGCGGTGGCGAAATCGACCACCTCCTCGATCAGCGCGAGCGCCTCGCCTTCCTTGCCGATCAGCGCGTCGGCGCCGACCTCGACGCCCTTCAGCACGACGTCCGCGGCGCGCGTCTCGTCCACGGTCAGGTACGCCCGCAGACTCACGCCGGCCGCCGCGCGATCGACCAGGAACAGGCTGATGCCCTTCGCGTCGTCCGGCTCGCCCGAGGTGCGCGCCGACACCACCAGCTTGTCGGCGAGCGGCGCGCCGAGCACGACGTGCTTCTCGCCGTCGATCAGCCACACCTTGCCCGCCTTCTTGGCCGTTGCGGCGACGCGCGCGAGATCGTAGCGTGCGCCCACTTCGGTGTGCGCGAAAGCGAGCTTGAGCTTGCCCTCGATCACGGCGGGCAGGATCGCCTTCTTCTGCGCCTCGCTGCCCCCGCGCGCGACGAACTGCGCGCCCAGGCCCACGGTGGGCAGGAACGGCTCGACCACCAGGCCTTCGCCGATCGCCTCCATCGCGCTCATGAGGTCGACCGCGCCGCCGCCGAAGCCGCCCTGCTCCGCGTCGAACGGAATGCCGAGCAGCCCCATCTCGGCGAACGTGGCCCAGACCCCGGCGCTCGCGCCTTCCTTCGAGGCGACGATCTTCTTGCGGGCCTCGAAATCGTAGTCCTTGGCGATGAAGCGCCGGATCGAATCGGCGAGCAGCTGCTGCTCTTCGCTGTAGTCGAAGTTCATGGCTACAGTCCCAACGTCATTTTCGAGATGATGTTGCGCTGGATCTCGTTCGAACCGGCGTAGATCGTGGTCTTTCTCATGTTGCAGTAGCGCGGCGCGAGCCCGGCGACGAACGAATCGAAGCCGTCGCCGCCGTCGGAGGGCTTGAACGGCTGCGCGAGCGGCCCGACCGCCTGCATCATCAGCTCCGAGAGCGCCTGCTGGATCTCGGTGCCCTTGATCTTGAGCATCGAGACGTCCGCGCCCGGCGGCTGCCCGGTGCGGCGCATCTGGTCGAGGAACCTCAGGTTGGTGATCTCGAGCGCGGTGAGCTCAATCTCGACGCGCGAGAGCTTGTCGCGAAAGCGCACGTCCTCGATCAGCGGCCGGCCGCCCTTCATCTGCTCGGCGGCGAATTCCTTCAGCTTCGAAAGCTCGCGCTTCGAGGCGCCGATGCGGCCCGTGTTCATGCGCTCGTGCCCTAGCAGGTACTTGGCCACCGTCCAGCCCTTGCCTTCCTCGAACACCAGGTTCTCCACCGGCACCTTGACGTCGTCGAAGAACACCTCGTTCACCTCGTGGCCTCCGTCCATCAGGACGAGCGGGCGCACCGTGATGCCGGGCGTTTTCATGTCGAACAACAGGAACGAGATGCCCTCCTGGCGCTTGGCGGCACCCGAGTCGGTGCGCACCAGGCAGAAGATCCAGTCGGCGTAGTGCGCAAGGGTGGTCCAGATCTTCTGCCCGTTGACCACGTAGTGCTCGCCCTGGCGCACCGCCTTGGTCTTGAGCGAGGCGAGATCGGAGCCCGAGCCGGGCTCCGAATAGCCCTGGCACCAGAAGTCGTCGCCGTTGTAGATCCGCGGCAGGAAGCGCTTCTTCTGCGCCTCGGTGCCGAACTTCAAGAGCACCGGCGCGCACATCGACAGGCCGAAGGGGATCAGCGGCGGCGTCCCCGCGTAGCCGCACTCCTCCTCGAAAATGTAGCGCTGAACGAGGTTCCAGTCGGTGCCGCCCCATTCCTTGGGCCAGGAGGGCGCGATCCAGCCCTTCTTGGCCAGCATCCGGTGCCAGCGCAGCAGGTCGTCGCGCGTGAGGTGCTCGTATTGCGCCACTTTGCGCCGCAGGTCGTCCGGCAGGTTGGCGTTGAGC
Organism: Burkholderiales bacterium; assembly: GCA_049582045.1. Classification (GTDB taxonomy): domain Bacteria; phylum Pseudomonadota; class Gammaproteobacteria; order Burkholderiales; family SG8-39; genus DAHVFK01. The sequence goes on along the minus strand of JBAUTD010000190.1, from coordinate 2,174 downwards.
CAGCCCCGCACCTCGTCGCGAAAGGCCAGTTCCTCGGGGGAATAGTTCAGGTCCATGGGGGGCTCCTTGCAGCGGGCTAGTCTAGCGCAGCGCTCAGACGACCGTCACCCCGCCGTCGGCGACGATCACCTGGCCGGTGATGAACGAAGCGGCCGCCGAGGCGAGGAACACCGCGATGCCGCCGATCTCGTGCGGCTCGCCCAGGCGCCGCAGGGGGGTCATCGCCTCGCGCTCCTTCCTGCGCTTATCGTCCTCCCACAGCGCGCGCGCGAAATCGGTCTTGATCAGGCCCGGGGCGATCGCGTTGACGCGGATGTTCTTCGGGCCCCACTCGGCGGCCAGGTTGCGCACCAGGTGGTGGTCGGCGGCCTTGGAGATGCCGTAGGCGCCGATCACGGTGTTGGCCTTGAGGCCGCCGATCGAGCCGATGGTGATGAAGCTGCCGCCGCCGCGCTCGGCCATCCCGGGCAGGGTCATGTTGGCGAGCCACAGCACGCTTTTCACGTTGTTGGCGAAGATCTTGTCGAACGCTTCGTCGGGCAGTTGCGCGAGCGGCCCGTAATAGGGGTTGGCGGCGGCGTTGGCCACCGCGATGTCGATCCGGCCCCAGGTCGCCAGCGTCTTGTCGACCAGCGCCTGCAGCTCGTCCTTGCGCGAGACGTTGCAGGGCTGAGCGATCACCGGCCAGCCCTCGCGCTCGAACTCGGCGCGTACCGCCTCGCAGGCATCGGCCTTGCGGCTCGAAACCACCACTTTCGCGCCGGCGCGGGCCATCTCGATGGCGATCGACTTGCCGATCCCGCGCGTCGACCCGGTGATGAAAGCCACCTTGCCTTGCAGGTCGAACGGGGACGGGGTCATGACGGCCTCTGTCGAGTTTTGATATGCGAAATATGATATGACTAAGTTGACATCCCCGGCAGGTGCGAACGAATATCGAAACGCGAAACACCCGCCTTACCCAAGAACAAACAAATCCAGGAGACGAATCGATGGGCGCACCAGAGGCCACGGCCCCGCTGTCGCATGCGGGCGCACCTTACAGCTACGAGCACGAAGGCGACCGCCAGTTCGCCACCACCCTGGCGCGCGGGCTGGAGGTGCTGCGATGTTTCACGCCGCTGGAGACCATGCTCGGCAACAAGGAAATCTCGGTGCGCACCGGGCTGCCCAAGCCGACCGTCTCGCGCCTGACCTATACGCTCACCAAGCTGGGCTACCTGCGCCACAACATGCGGCTGGGCAAGTACCAGCTCGGCTCGGCGGTGCTCTCGATCGGCTACCCGCTGCTCGCCTCGATGAGCGTGCGCCAGGTCGCCCGCCCGCTGATGAAGGAGCTGGCCGACTACTGCCACGGCTCGGTCTCGATGGGCATCCGCGACCGGCTCAACATGGTCTACGTCGAATCCTCGCGCAACGGCAACGCCCTCACCATGCTGCCCGACATCGGCACCGCGGTGCCGATCGCGCAGGCGGCGATCGGGCGCGCCTTCCTCGCCGCGTGCACGCCGGCCGAGCGCGAGGCGGTGCTGAACCAGATCAAGGTCAAGGAGCCCGAGCTGCACCGCAAGTTCCGCGCCGCGATCGACAAGAGCCTCGAGGACATCCGCGCCAAGGGCTTTTGCGCCTCGGTCGGCGAGCTGCGGCGCGAAGTGTCGGCGGTCGCGGTGCCGATGCGGCGCACCGTCGACGGCGAGATCGTGGCATTCAACTGCGGCGTACCCTCGTTCACGCTCAAGAAGGGCCAGCTCGAGGAGGACCTCGGGCCGCGCCTAGTCTCGATGGTGCGCACCATCGAAGCGGCGCTCGGCATCCACTGACCCGCAGCGACTATGAATAGGTGATCGCCTCGCGCCGGTCGCGCCGCTCGAGGTGCGGCACGGCGTTGAAGCTCACGCAATGCGCGCGCTGGGCGCCGGCGCGCAGCTCGCTCAGGCCGGTGTTGCGGGTTTGCAAGTTGAGGTCGACCACGGTGCGCGGCGCGACGCCTAGGACCGCGCCGATCGCGCTCGAGATCGGCCCGCCCGAGCTCACCACCAGCACCCGTTCGGCGCCGTGGCGCGCGGCTTCGAGGGCCTGGCGCACGCCGGACTCGAACTCGGGGAAGGACGGGTGGGCGTCCGCGCGGAGCGTGCCGTCGACCCAGGCGTAGAGCGCCTCGCGCAGCACGCGGA
>JBAUTD010000189.1:0-1507 GCA_049582045.1 Burkholderiales bacterium | reverse complement strand
GACCCAGCCTGCGGTGTCGAATGCGCTCGCGCGGCTGCGCGCGGCGTTTGACGATCCGTTATTCGTGCGCACGCCTTCCGGCATGGCGCCCACGCCGTTCGCGCGCGAGCTGGACGATCCGGTGCGCCAGGCGCTCGCGCTGATCGAGTCGGCGCTCGCGCACGGCGGCGGCTTCGATCCCGCTACGTCGGAGCGCGCGTTTCGCTTCTACATGTCGGACCTGGGCGAGATCTCGTTCCTGCCCGGACTGGTGGAGCGCGTGCGCCGTGTCGCGCCCGGGGTCTACCTGGAGGCGCTGGGGCTGCCGCTGGAGGCGATCGACGAAGGCCTCGCCAGCGGCGCGCTCGATGTCGCGGTCGGTTTCCTGCCCGGGCTTGCCGCACCGGTGCGGCGCCGGCGGCTGTTCAGCGATCCCTACGTGTGCCTGATGCGCAGCGACCACCCTCGCATCGGCGCGCGCCTGACGCGCAAGCTGTTCCTGGAAGCTTCGCACGCGCTCGTGTCCTCGACCGGCAGCGGGCATCGGGTGATCGAGGAGGCGCTCGAGCGCCACGGCCTGACGCGCCGCATCGCCCTGCGCGTGCCTCATTTCACGGTGGTGCCGATGGTGCTCGCGCGCACCGATCTCGTGCTCACGCTGCCGAGCCAGGTGGCGCGCGCCTACGAGGCCGACGGCCGCTTCAGGTCGCTGCCGGTACCGATGCCGATTCCGCCGGCCGAGGTGGCGGTGCACTGGCACGAGCGCTTCGAGCGCGACCCCGGCAACCGCTGGTTGCGCGAGTTGATAATCGAACTATTCGCGCAGTAGCGGCCGGCTGCGGCGCACGAAAGGGCTGAGAGCGAGCGGCGCGAAGTACATCGGGATCTGCGCGATGCCGACATAGAGCGAGAAGGCCGCGCCGGCGCTGCCCGCGGTGATCGCCAGCATCAGGCCCATGTTCCGGTTGCCGCTCAGCAGCGCCGCGCCGTAGGCGGCGGCGATTCCTGCGCGCCTGAAAAGCGCGAAGCCGGCCAGGTGAAGCAGCCCGGTCGCGCCGCAGGCCGCCAGCAGCAGGGTGCCGATGTAGAGCGGATCGCGCAGCAGGCGCGCCGTGACCCCGTCCATCACCGCGATCGCGAACACCACCAGCAGCAGCACGTTGGCACCGGCAAGGACATCGTCGTGGCGCGCCAGGCGCGCCGCGCCCACCGCGCGCCGCAGTCCCCAGGCGATTACAAAAGGCGCGGCCACCAGCAGCGTCACGCGCATGAAGAACGCCGCCAGATCGACGTTCAGCCCGGCCTCGGGCAGCAGCCAGCCCACGAGCGGCGTGAGCGTCAGCGGCAGCAGCAACGTCGCGGCGACCGTTCCAAGCACCGCCAGCACCCCGTCCAGCCCGAGGATCATGGCAAACACCGCCGCAGAGCCGATCGGAGGCGCGGCGGCCTGCAGCACCAGCACCAGGCGCAGGTCGGGCGGCAGGCCGGCGAGCGCGGCGCCGAGCCAGACCACGAGCGGCGAGGCGAC
>JBAUTD010000188.1:0-2236 GCA_049582045.1 Burkholderiales bacterium | reverse complement strand
GCCAGAGAGGACCCTTGCGGCAAAGATCGAGCCCGTCCAGGCGACGGTCGACCCGCAATGCGGCGGCGAGCCTTCCCGGCCCTCTTGCCAGGTCGCGCAGGCGCTCGGTGCCGCGATTGCGCTGCATGATCGGGATGCCTTCGAGCGGCTCGAGCGCCCTGATCAACACGCCGGCCCCGACCCCGCGCGTCTCGCTCGAGACGTTCAGCATGAACGAGCTGCCGTAGGCGAGATAGACGTAGGCGTGTCCCCGCTCGAGAAACAACGACCGGTTGCGCCGCGTGATCCCGCGGTAGGCGTGCCCCGCGGCGTCGCCCACGACGTACGCTTCGGTCTCGACGATGCGCCCGCTGACCACGGCCTCGGGCAGCTCGCGGACCACGATCTTGCCGATCAGATACCGGGCGAGTGAGGCCGTGTCTGCCGGCAGCTCCGCTCGGGTCATTGCGCGCATGAGAAAGAATTGGAACATCGCGAAGCGGGGGAGTCACTTGGACTTAGGTATCGAAGGCGCCGGTCGATACCATCGTGCAATGGTCCCGGGTTTGCGCTTCTGGTGGGATGTGAACCGAGTCGAGCGACTGCGAGCCGAAGGAGCCGAGCGCGATGGTCCAAACCCATTATGCGGGACAGAACGCTTTCAAGCCGTTGCGTCCCGAGGAAATCGAGTGGAAGCCGTTCGCGGCGTTCCCGCCCGCGGCCCGTCTCGCCGTCCTCGTCGGCCACCCGTCCGAGCCCGGCCCTTACGTGATCCGGGTCAAGATGCCCGCCGGCGAGAGGCTCATGCCGCACGAGCACCCCGAGGATCGGGTCTATACCGTCATCTCGGGCATCTTCTACATCGGGCTGGGCGATCAGTTCGACGCCGACAAGCTGCAGGCCTATCCGCCCGGCGCGGTGATCGTTCTCCCGGGCACGACGCCCCATTTCCACTGGGCGAAGTCCGGCGAGTACGTCACGCAGGTGACTGCCATCGGGCCGCTCGGCCTGCAATACGTCCATTCGAACGACGATCCGCGCAATCGCGCGCGCTAAACGGAGGCCGACCATGGGTATCATCGACAATGCGCTCGAGGCGAATCGCAGGTATGCGAAGAAGCACGATCGGAAGCTCGCGCAGCGCCCCGCGCCCAAGATCGCGGTGGTGATGTGCATGGATCCGCGCCTTTCCAATCTCCCGGAAATCCTGGGCGTGCCGTACGCCGACATGGACGTCATCCGGACCGGCGGACCGGCGGTGACCGAGGACGTCCTCGGCGAGCTCGTCGTTTCCACCCGGGTGCTCGGAACGAGGGAGATCATGCTGCTCAACCATACCGGCTGCGGATTCACCACGTTCACCGACGACGAGCTGAATGCGATACTCGCCGACTCGACCGGCGACGCGTCGCCCGCGCCGATGCGCTTCTTCTCGTACAAGGACCCCGAGCAGCACACCCGCGAGCAGATCGAGATGGTGAAATCGCATCCCTGGATCGCAAAGGACATTCCCGTGCGCGGCTTCGTGTTCGACATGGAGACGGGCCTTCTGAGCGAAGTCGAGCCGGTGCCGGAGCGCGCGCCTGCCTGAATGAGCGGCGGGCCCGCACAGCGCGACATGCCGCCCCGCCTGCTGGCCGTAAGCGTCGGATTGCCGCGCGAGCACAGCTGGCGCGGGCACGCCGTGCGAACGGGAATCTGGAAGGAGCCCGTGAGCGGCCGGCGCATGGTGCGGCGGCTCAATATCGACGGCGACGGGCAGGGAGACCTGAGAGGCCACGGCGGAGTAAACCGGGCGGTGCTGGTCTATCAGCTGGAATCCTATCGGCACTGGCAGCGCGAGCTCGGCCGGCCCGAGTTCCCGCTCGGACAGTTCGGGGAGAACTTCACGGTCGACGGCTTGCCCGACCGCGAGGTGTGCATCGGCGATCGCTACCGCATCGGGCGGGCGCTGTTCGAAGTCAGCCAGCCGCGCGCCACCTGCTATCGCGTCGGGCTGCGGATGGACGAGCCGAGAATGGCGGCCCTGCTGGTCTCGCACCGCAGGCCGGGCTTTTACCTGCGCGTGCTCGAGGAGGGCGATGTCGGCGCGGGCGACGAGGTCGTCAAGGTCGGCGACGGACCCGAACGCATGACCGTCGCCGAGATCGACGCCTTGCTCTACCTGCCGGGGCATCGGCGCGAAGACCTCGAGCGCGCGCTGCGCATCCCCGCCTTGAGCCCGGGCTGGCAGCGCTCGTTTCGCGCCCTGCTGGAT
>JBAUTD010000187.1:0-4302 GCA_049582045.1 Burkholderiales bacterium | reverse complement strand
TGCCCGGTCGAGTCGATTACCTTCGATCCCTATCCGAGCTAGTCAGACCTCGACGTTGTCTATCAGGCGGGTGCCGCCGAGGCGCGCGGCGCCGAGCACCACGAGTCGAGCGTCTGCGGGGCCGGGTGCGCCCAAGTCTTCTTGTCTGCGCACTTCGACGTAGTCCGGCTTCCAGCCGGCAGCGGCCAATTGGCGCAACGCCTCGCCCCCCAGACCTTCGAAGTCCCGCTCGCCGTCGCCCAGCCGGGCTTTGACGTGCTGCAGGACCCGGTGCAGCCGCGGCGCTTCTGCGCGTTCCGAGGCCGAGAGGTAGCCGTTGCGGGAGCTCATCGCCAGGCCGTCCTGCTCGCGCAGGGTTTCCCCGGCGACGATCTCGATCGGCAGATTGAACTGGCGGACCATGCCGCGCACGATCATCAGCTGCTGATAGTCCTTCTTGCCGAAGACCGCGCAGGCCGGCTGAATGCAGTTGAACAGCTTCAGCACCACGGTGCTCACCCCGTGGAAGAACCGCGGGCGGAATCTGCCCTCGAGCTCATTTGCAAGAGCTGGCGGCTCGACGACGTAGACCTGGGGCTCGGGATAGAGCGTCTGTTCGTCCGGCGCGAAGACGAGCTCGACGCCTTCGGCGGCGAGCTTCTCGCAGTCGGAGGCGAACGTGCGCGGGTAGCGCTCGAAGTCCTCGCCAGGCGCGAACTGCAGGCGGTTGACGAAGATGCTCGCCGCCACTCGCGGCGCGTGCTGCCGGGCGAGCCGAATCAGCGACAAGTGGCCTTCGTGCAGATTGCCCATTGTCGGCACGAACGCGAGCGGGGCGCCGGGGGATCGAGCGCGCAGCGCGGCGATGTCGCTGACGACTTGCATCTCAGCCAAGGTTGAAGAACTCGCGGCGGCTCTTCATGTTACGGATCCGCTCGACCAGAAGATCGAAGTCCGCCTCGCGCTCGACGAAATTGAGCTTTTCGGAATTCACGATCAGGACCGGCGACGCGTCGTAATGATAGAAGAACCGCGTGTAGTTCTCCGCCAGCAGGGCCAGGTACTCGTCGCTGATCCCGCGCTCGAACGGCGCGGCGCGACGTCTAACGCGCTCGACGAGAACGTCGGGCTGCGCCTGCAGGTAGACGACCAGGTCGGGCACCGGGGCATGCGGTCGAAGCGCATCGTAGATGCGCTGGTAGAGCGCGAACTCGTCGCCGGAAAGCGTGATGCGCGCGAACAGAGGGTCCTTGTCGAGCAGGAAGTCCGACACCGTCGGGCTGCGGAACATGTCGGCCTGGGCCAGCGGCTCGATCTGCTTGGCGCGCTGAAACAAAAAGAACAGCTGCGTCGGAAGAGCATAGCGCGGCATGTCCTGGTAGAAGCGCGCGAGAAACGGGTTCTCACCGGGCTGCTCGAGCAGCACCTCGGTGCCGAGGCGCTCGCCGAGGCGCCGCGCCAGACTGGTCTTGCCAGCGCCGATCGGCCCCTCCACGACCAGATAGCGGAAGCGTTCGCTCACGTCATGGGCTCCACGTCCTGGACCGGGCAGGCCTTAAGCAGCTGTGCGGCGGTGCCGCGCCCGGGAACGCTGGCCGCCGGGCAGATCTCCGCCAGCGGCCGAAGCACGAAAGCGCGCTCGTGCATGCGCGGATGCGGAACGGTGAGAGAAGTCGAGGCGATGACCTCGTCGCCGTAGAGCAGAAGGTCGAGGTCCAGCGTGCGCGGAGCATCCGGAAAGGGGCGCTCGCGCCCGTGCCGCTGCTCGATCGCCTGAAGCTCCGCGAGCAGCAGGGGCGGCTGCAGCCCGGTATCGATGCGGGCAACCGCGTTGACGAAGTCCGGCTGCGCCTCGAGCCCAAGCGGCGCGCTGCGGTACAGCCGCGAGCGGCTCACCAAGCGCGTCTGCGGCAGGCGCTCGAGTTCGTCGAGTGCCGCGAGTACCTGCTCACGCGGGTGGTCGAGGTTGGAGCCCAGGCCGACGTAAGCGGTAACGCGCGTCACGGCGTCTGCGCGGGGTCGGCCGAGGGCGGCTTCTTGCGCCGCCGGCGGCGGCGCTTCGTGGGCGAGGTCTCGGGCATCAGCATCGCCTTGCGCGTATCCGCGTCGGCCTGCTGGAACGCCCGCCACCATGCCTCGACGTCCGCGCTCACCTCTCCGCTTGCGGCGCGCAGCGCGAGAAAGTCGTATCCCATCCTGAAGCGCGGCGATTCGATCAGCCTGTAAGGGCGCTGTCCCGAGCGCTGGTCGAAGCGCGGCTGCATGGTCCAGACTTCACGCATCGTGGCGGTGAGCTTGCGCGTTATCGCAAGCTTCTCGCACTGCGCGTTGAGCACGTCGTCCATCGCCGACTCGAGCGCCGGCAGCGGGCGCTCGCCGCGCCCCTGTCGCGCCTTCCAGGCCGCCAGCACCTCGTGCCAGAGCAGGGCGGCGAACAGGAACGCCGGGGACACCGGGCGGTCCGTGCGCACCCGCTCGTCGGTTTGAGCGAGCGCGAGGGTGACGAAACGCTCTCCAAGCGGCTGCTCGAGGATTACGTCCAGGAGCGGCAACAGGCCATGGTGCAGCCCGTCCTCCCGCAGCTGCCGCAGGCAGGCGCTGGCGTGGCCGGAGAGCAGGAGTTTGAGCATTTCGTCGAACAGCCGCGCCGGCGGCACCATCTCGAGCAGTGGCGCGAGCTCCCTGATCGGTGCGCGCGTTGCAGGGTCGAGCGTAAGGCCGAGCTTCGCGCCGAGGCGCACCGCACGCAGCATCCTGACCGGGTCTTCGCGAAAGCGCGTCTCGGGATCGCCGATCATCCGCAGCACGCGCTTGCGCAGGTCGGCGAGCCCGCCATGGTAGTCGACGATCTCCTCTGTCGCGGGATCGAAATACAGGGCATTCACGGTGAAGTCGCGCCGCCTCGCGTCCTCCTCCTGCGACCCGAATACGTTGTCGCGCAGCACCCGCCCGTGCTCGTTCTTTTCGGCGGTCTCGGGGTCGGCGGCGCGAAAGGTCGACACTTCCACCGTCTCCTGGCCAACCATGACGTGTACCAGACGGAAGCGCCGGCCGATCAGTAGCGCACGGCGAAACAGCGGCTTGACCTGCTCGGGCCGGGCATCGGTAGCGACGTCGAAGTCCTTGGGCTCGATGCCCAGCAGCAGGTCTCTGACCGCCCCACCGACCACGTAGGCAGCAAATCCAGCCTCGCGCAGGCCGTCGCAGGTCTTGAGCGCGCCTTGGCTGATGGCGCCGCGCGCGAGATGGTGCCTTTCGCGCGACACCCTCAGCGGTGCTGCGGATCCGAGCCCGAGAACGCGGCGGATGAATCTCTTTATCATGAAGGGCCCGAATTTTACCCGCGTAAGGAGATAACGGCCCAGTTGCGCCGGCGCGACTCGGCCGCCAGCTGCGGGTCAGGGTCGACCGCCACCGGGCGGGTCACCCGCTCGAGCAGCGGCAGGTCGTTGTGCGAGTCGCTGTAGAACACGCTGGACGGGAAGTCCGCCAACGCATGGCCTTGCTGCGCGAGCCACTCCTCGACGCGCCGGATCTTGCCTTCGCGGAAGCAGGGCGTGCCCGCGACTCGACCGGTGAAGCGCCCGTCGCGTGTTTCGGGCTCCGTTGCGATGAGGTGCGGCACTCCGAACTCGCCCGCGATCGGCCGGGTGACGAAGCTGTTGGTCGCCGTCACGATCGCGCACAGGTCGCCGGCCTCGAGGTGGCCTCGCACCAGCTCGCGCGCCGGTGCGCCGATGGCCGGCACGATTCGCGAGCGCATGAAATCCGCATGCCAGCGCGCCAGTTCATCGCCGGTGTGCTGCGCCAGCGGGCGCAACGCGAATCCAAGGTATTCATGAATGTCGAGCGTGCCCGCCACGTACTGATCGTAGTAGGCCTTGTTCTGTGCCTCATAGGCTTGGCGATCCAGTACGCCGCGGTCGACCAGAAACTGGCCCCACTCGTAGTCGCTGTCGCAGGCGACGAGCGTGTTGTCGAGATCGAACAGCGCCAGGTTCATCATCAATCCGCTCTAAGCGCTTCGCGCACCAGCGGCAGAGTAATGTGCCGCTGGTGCGCAAGCGAATAGCGGTCGAGTAACTCGAGCGCCGCATTCAGGCTAGGCAGGTCGCGCGGCAAGCGGCTGAGCAAATACCGGATCACCTCATCGGAGATCCGCAGCCCGCGCCGTTCCGCTTCTGCGCGCAGGTGACGCGCTTTGTCCTCGTCGGTAAGGGCCTTGAGCTGGTACACGAGCCCCCAGCCGAGGCGGCTGCGCAAGTCGTCGCGCAGCGCGAGCTGACCCGGGGGCGCATCTCCCGCGGCGAGCACGGCGCCGCG
>JBAUTD010000186.1:0-4071 GCA_049582045.1 Burkholderiales bacterium | reverse complement strand
GGATGAGCGCGCTGCCCGAGGCCCGGCGCCCGCTGCACGCGGTGCGCGAGCGGCTCGCCGCGCGCGACTACCAGGAAGTGATCAACTTCAGCTTCGTCGAGCCGCAATGGGAAGCCGACTTCGCCGCGGAGGCGAACCCGATCAGGCTGCTCAATCCGATCGCGAGCCAGCTGTCGGTGATGCGCACCAGCCTGATCGGTTCGCTGGTCGGCACCCTGCGCTACAACCATGCCCGCAGGCAGCCGCGCATCCGCGTATTCGAGGTCGGGCGCGTATTTCTGCGCGATCCCGCCACCGCCGACGGCCCGCTATCGGTCGCCGGAGTGCGCCAGCCGATGCGGGTGGGCGCCGCAGCCTACGGCCCCGCCGTGGACGAGCAGTGGGGCGAGCCCACGCGCCCGGTCGACTTCTTCGATCTCAAGGCCGACGTCGAGGCGCTGCTGGCGCCGCGCGTTGCACGCTTCGAGGCCGCGCCGCACCCCGCGTTCCATCCCGGGCGCTCGGCGCGGATCGAGCTCGACGGGCGCCTCGCCGGCTGGCTCGGCGAGCTGCATCCGCGCTGGCAGCGGCGCTACGAGTTGCCGCAGCCGGCGGTGCTGTTCGAGCTCGAAGCGGACACGCTGCAGCAGGTGGAAATGCCCCGGCCCAGGGTACCTTCCAAGTTCCCGCCGGTGGTGCGCGACGTTGCCCTTCTGGTCGACGCCGCGCTGCCGGCGCAGGCTTTGCTGGACGCGATCGAGGCCGCCAAGCCGCCGATCGTGCAGGAAGTCCGGATTTTCGACCTTTACCAGGGCAAGAGCCTCCCAAATGGCAGAAAAAGCCTTGCTTTTCGGGTAGTTATGCAACATACTGAACGCACGCTCACGGATGCCGAGGCGGATGCGGCCAAGGATGCTCTGGTCGCCCTGCTGGTGCGCAAATTCTCGGCAACCCTGCGTACTTAAAAGAGAAAACAGCAAAAGGGGAGTTCGGGCAGTGGCAATGACTCTGACCAAGGCCGAATTGGCGGACTTGCTGTTCGAGAAGGTCGGGCTGAACAAGCGCGAAGCCAAGGACATGGTCGAGGCGTTCTTCGAGGAGATTCGCGGCGCGCTCGAGCGCGGCGAGAGCGTCAAGCTCTCGGGCTTCGGCAATTTCCAGCTGCGCGACAAGCCGCAACGCCCCGGACGCAACCCGAAGACGGGCGAGGAGATTCCGATCAGCGCGCGCCGCGTGGTCACTTTCCATGCCAGCCAGAAATTGAAGTCCATGGTCGAGAAGGCACGCCATGGAGCAGAGCCGCAAGAAAGCTGACCTCCCGCCGATCCCCGCCAAGCGCTACTTCACGATCGGTGAAGTAAGCGAGCTGTGCGGGGTGAAGCCGCACGTCCTGCGCTACTGGGAGCAGGAATTCACCCAGTTGAAGCCGGTCAAGCGGCGCGGCAACCGGCGCTACTACCAGCATCACGAAGTGCTGCTGATCCGCCGCATCCGCGAGCTGCTGTACGAGGAGGGCTTCACGATCAGCGGGGCGCGCAACCGCCTCGACAACGGTCTGGTGCCGGAAGAGCGCGCCGAGCACCTTGCGCGCGGTGAGGGCCGCGCATCCACGGGCGGGGCGATCGATCTCGCCGCGATCAAGCGCGAGCTGCGCGAGATCCTTGACAGTCTGGGCGCCTGAGCCCGGCTGATATAATCCGCGCCTTCGGGGCGTAGCGCAGCCTGGTAGCGTACCTGCATGGGGTGCAGGTGGTCGTGAGTTCAAATCTCACCGCCCCGACCAACTAAAGTCTACTGGCGGTAGGCGATCAGCTGCCAGACGATCGCGTCGTGCTCGACGCGCGGATTTCTCCCCATCTCCTGCCGCCTGCTGCGCCAATCGACGCGTACCCAGCGCTTCACCGCGGGTGCATACCACAGGGTCTCGTGCACGTAGGTATCGAACCAAATATTGGTGCGATCGCCCAGGTTCCTGTCGCGCTCGATCCGCAGCGCGACGAACTCGCCCGCCGGCGTGCTGACGCGCTCCCAGCCGAGCGCCCGGCCCCAGGTCTGCTGCCGGCTCGACTGGCCATGCTCGTCGGTCGCGGTGAGCGTTTCGAGCCAGTGCGAGCCGGGTGCGATCGGTAATGGAATTACCGTCAGCGCGGGGGAGTAGTGCTGCGCGCTCGTGCCGGCCCGCTCGGCTGACACGCTCCAGGGCTGCGGCACCGTTTGCGTCTCGACCGGGTCCGCGGCGCGATCGCTCCGGCGCACGATGGTATAGCCGCCAGGGCCCGCTTCGACCGTATCGGTTAGCGTGCGCACGCGCAGGTTGTTGTACGGATTGATCTGCTCGTAGACCCAGCGCTCGCCGCTGTTCAGTCGCGGTGCCGGCACGCTCGCCATCGGCGCCGGAGCGGGCGGATAGGACGCGCAGCCGGCGACGAGGAGCAACGACGCCAGCGTCAGGATGCAGCGTTTCACGGCGTGCATATCTTGCTCGTTCCTCCGCACCTTCAGTATAGCCCGCGGCAACAAGAGCCGGCCGGAAGCTGACGTCTCGGCTAGAATTCGAAAGTTCTGCAATGCGCATCCTCATCTCCAACGACGACGGTTACTTCTCCCCCGGGATCACGGCGCTCGCCGAGGCGCTGCGTTCGATCGGCGAAGTCACGGTGGTCGCGCCCGAGCGCGACCGCTCCGGCGCGTCGAACTCGCTGACGCTCGACCGCCCGCTAAGCGTGCGCAAGGCGGCGAACGGCTTCTTCTTCGTGAACGGAACTCCCACCGACTGCGTGCATCTGGCGGTGACCGGGCTGCTTGATTTCCTCCCCGACATCGTCGTCTCGGGCATCAATCTCGGCGCCAACATGGGCGACGACACGATCTATTCGGGAACGGTCGCCGCCGCGATGGAGGGGTTTTTGCTGGGCATTCCGTCGCTTGCGGTGTCCCTGGTCGGCAAGGCGGGAAAGCATCACGCGACAGCGGCCGAAGTCGCGGTCGGGGTGGTCGAGCGCTTCAGGGGCCACCCCGTCCCGCAGCCCGTGCTGCTGAATGTCAACGTACCCGACATTCCCTATGCTGCGCTGCGCGGCAACGAGGTGACGCGGCTGGGCAGGCGGCACAAGGCCGAGCCGGTGGTCAAGATCGATACTCCGCGCGGCGATGTCGGCTACTGGATCGGCGCTGCCGGAGCGGCGGCGGATTCGGGGCCGGGAACCGACTTCCACGCGGTCGAGAACAACCATGTTTCCGTGACGCCCCTGCAGGTGGACCTGACGTTCCATGGCCAGCTCGCCATGGTGCGCGATTGGCTCGTCAAGTGAACGCGCGCAACCCGAAGAATATTCCCGGCATCGGCATGACTTCCCAGCGCACGCGGGTGCGCATGGTGGAGCGGCTGCGGGAAAAAGGCATCCGCGACGAGCGGGTGCTCGCGGCGATGGGAGCGGTGCCGCGCCATGTGTTCGTCGAGGAGGCGCTCGCAAGCCGGGCTTACGAGGACACAGCGCTTCCGATCGGATTCTCGCAGACGATCTCCCAACCTTACATTGTCGCGCGCATGATCGAAGCCCTGAGGGCAGACAGGCCGCGCATGCTCGGCAAGGTGCTCGAGGTGGGCACCGGTTGCGGCTATCAAGCGGCCGTGCTGGCCCACCTCGCGCAGGAGGTGTACTCGATCGAGCGCATCCGTGGCCTGCTCGAGCGCGCGCGGGCGAACCTTCTCGGGCTTAAGCTCTCCAATCTCAGGCTGACGCACGGCGACGGCAGCGAAGGTCTGGCCAAGGCGGCGCCGTTCGACTCGATCATCGTCGCCGCCGCCGCGATCGAGGTGCCCGAGGGCCTCTTACGACAGCTCGCCATGGGTGGCAGAATGATACTTCCGCTGAAAAGCCCCTCCGCGGGGCGCGACGCGCAGCGGCTCGTGCTGATCGAGCGCGGCGCGCGCGGCTTTGCCGAGACCGAACTCGATTCGGTGCGGTTCGTGCCGCTGGAAATGGGAAAGGCATGATGCGATTGACCGACCGTTCCTTGCTTGTCGTCGCGCTCGCCGCGCTTGCCGCCGCGGGCTGCGCGAACCAGCCGATGGGGGCGCCCGTCGTCGAC
>JBAUTD010000185.1:0-4573 GCA_049582045.1 Burkholderiales bacterium | reverse complement strand
GGTCAGGCGCGCGGGGTCGCTCTACGCCGCGCTGCTGCCGCCGGCTTTAGGCGGCGCGTGGCTGTTTGGCGCGGCGGACAGGATGAGGCTCGAATGACCGCTTAGGCAGTTGGCAGGTGCTTGCGGTGACGCCAAAACAGGCCCATCAGCGGCTTGACGCTGGTGCCGTGGACGAGAATGGAAAGCGTCACCGCCACCAGTGTCAGCTGGATCAACTCCAGGGCCAACTTCTCCGGCAGTCCCCGCTCGATGGCATACATCAGGTAGTACAGTGAACCGATGCCGCGCACGCCGAACCAGCCGACCATGCCGCGTATCGGCCATGAAGTGCGGGTACCCAACAGGCCCGCGAGGACGCTGACCGGTCGTGCCACGACAAACAGGAACAGCGCAAGTCCCACCGCACGCCAGCTCCAGGAATCGAGAAACAGCGTACCGCCGATCAGCAGGATGAGCACCATCTCCGACAGGCGCTCGAGGTGTTCCTTGAATGCCAGCGATCCTTCGCTGACGGTGGGCATCGGCTGCATATCGGGACTTGCGCTCGAATCCGCCGGTTCGATTGCGGCGGCAAGCTTGACTTCCGTCTGGCGCAGCGCCACGGCAGCGAAAAATACCGCCAGAAATCCCCACGCGTGCACCAGCACGCTCAGGCCGTACGCCACACCGATCAGGCCGAGTCCGAGGAAGTCGTCCATGAGCTTGTGCTCCGGCGACGCGCCGCGCAGTTTCCATGCCAGCCGGGCCAGCGCGGCGCCGGAAGTTACCCCGACGGCGATCCCCGCCACCGTGGCCCAAAGCACGTCGACCAGCGCCCAGCGCAGACCCGATTCACCCAGCTCGTGCAGGCCGAGCAATCCCAGCCCCAGCATCACAAACGGAAAAGCGCTGCCGTCGTTCATGCCCGCCTCGCAGGTCAGCGTGAAGCGGAGCTGGTCGCGGTCGCCGGGATGACGGATTTGGACATCGGTCGCCAACACCGGATCGGTGGGCGCCAGGATCGCACCCAGCAAGATGCCGGCGCCCAGCGGCATACCGAGCAGATAATAGGCGAAGGCGGCGACCAGGACGACGCTGACGGTCATGGAAACCGACGCCAGCAGAATCGGTGTGCGCCAGCGGGCGAAGCTTGCCGGTACCGGCATTTTGACACCGGCGGAAAACAGCGAAATCAGCACCGCCACTTCGGTCAACACTTCCAGCAGCGCCGATTGCTTGAGCGGATTGAAGTGAAAGGCGTTGAGCACCGTAGGACCGACCAGCAGTCCCACTGCCAGATAGATGATGGCCGGCGTGACCGGCAGGCGCTTGAGCGCTGAAGAAGTCAGTCCTCTGGCGAGCAGCAGACCGCCCACGAGCAGAAACCACTGCGCGTTGGTCATTGCTTTGTAGACTTCGCGGGCTTGCGGTCTTCGCGCTCGGCGCAAAACGCCGGCTACGCCGCCAGCCCTTTGCTCGGGTTGATGAGGTACTTCTCGCCGGTGGAACGCTTGCCGTAGGCGGAGATCGCCTCCGGTTGCAGCGCCTCGGCCAGGGACACGGTCTTCGCGTAGCGGCTGGCGAACGTGGTCTTCAGCTCGGCCAACACGCGCTCGCGCAGCTTCTGCGCCGCCGCGGGCCCGATCTTCTGCAGAAACGGAGTCAACAGCCATCCGCCCACGCCCCAGGCCATGCCGAAGTTGCCGATCAACTCGGTCGGGCTGGTGTCCAGCCGCCCGTAGATATAGACCTGCTTGTGCGTCGTCGATCCGTAGCGGCTGTACTCCTTGGCAGTCTTGTTCAAGGCCGCCTCCATGCAGCTCAGGATCTGCCCGGCCAGCTTGCCGCCGCCGATGGCATCGAAGGCGATCGTGGCGCCGGTGGCCACCAGCGCGTCCGTCAGGCCCTGCATGAACGCGGGCGAACTGGCATCGCACACATGCTTCGCGCCGATGCCGCGCAGGAGGTCCTCCTGCTCCTGCTTGCGGACGATATTCACCAGCGCGACGCCATCCTTGATGCAAATCCTGTTGAGCATCTGCCCGAGATTGGACGCCGCAGCGGTGTGCACCAGCGCGCTGTGGCCCTCGCGCCGCATCGTCTCGAGCATGCCCAGCGCGGTGAGCGGATTGACGAAGCACGACGCGCCTTCGGCCGGCGTCGTGCCTTCGGGCAGCACCATGCACAGCGCTGCCTTCACGCACCGGTATTGCGAATACATCGCCCCGCCGATGACAGCCACCGTCTTTCCCATCAGTGCCTGCGCCCCGGGGTTCGCGCCCGTTTTCACGACCACGCCCGCGCCTTCGTTGCCGACGGGCATCGACTGGTCCACCCGGCCGGCCATGGCCTTCATCAGCTTCTCGGGAATGGATGCCGTTACCACGGGACTCGCGCCGGTGCCGGAGAACCTTGCGCTGCTCATGTCGGCGGCGCCGAACAACAGCCCCAGGTCCGACGGATTGATGGGCGCGGCCTCGATGCGCACCAGCACTTCGTCGGGCGCGGGCTCCGGGATCGGGATGCTCGCAAGCGAAAGCTCGAGCTCACCGTTGGCGCGCACCAGCGAACGAAGTTGAAGCGAGCTGCGAGAGTCATCGGCGGGCATTGCGGATCTCCGTCAAGGTTGCGTGAAGGCGCAGTCTATCGACAAATCCCGCGAGTCAGCGCTCGAATGACCGCTACATGCCGGAAGCGGGCATTTGAATCCCAGCCGCTCCACTCACGTCTTCGACCTCGGTTAAGCGCCCGTTCGGCTGATAGCGTCCGTGCTAACCCTTCCCCGCATTAGCCGGGCAAACACTGGAATTCGATTAGTGCTCGTCCTGGGCGAGCTGGCCAGATCGCATCTTCGAGCGCGATATCTGAAACGTGCTTGTATGTCTTGCCTTGCTTCGCACAGTGTTCCCGTGCTTGCTTCTCCGCGCGCTCCTTCATGGAAGCACCGGATCCAACATATATGGATGTCGTCGCCTGAGACATGAGATGTTTGCCATGCTCATCCGCTGTGACGCCGTCGCCAATTTGGGAGCCTTGGTAAAAGTCTCGGATGCCGCAGCCAGAAACCAGAACGACAGTCGCCAGCGCGACAGTCTTGATGATCAGACCTAGTGGATAGAGCGTTCGCACGGCGCCTCCCTTAGTTACCGGTCGAACGACGAGGGTATACGCGCTTCACGCGAATGACCAGACTCGTGAAGAACGGCCCTTTCGACCTGCCGCCACGGATCAAAACGCAGGGGATTTTGGTCTGCACGAATGCCTCGTTCTTTTTTTGTCGCGATCGCCGCGATGTCACCCAGTTCGGGCTAATATGGCGATACCGTGGAATGCCGCCACCCGGGGCTGCGTCGTTCCGTCCTTTCCTCCCCGCGAGTTCGGACAAATGACCGGCAAACGAATGATCCACATCGCCCTTCGCGGCGCCCTCGTCACACTCGTCGTACTGATCGCCGGATTGGCAGGCGCCATCATTTTAGGAACGCAACCGGCGCCTCCGCCGCTAATCTCCATCGGCGCCCCTTTCGCCGCGGTCGATTACAGCGACCTTCCGCCGACGCAAACCTATGCCGCGCGCGACGGCACGCCGCTGGCCTATCGCACCTATCCGGGAGGCGCCGAGCGAATCGCCGTCATCGTTCACGGTTCGTCCGCCCACAGCGCGTCGCTGCATCCACTCGCCAAGGCCGCGCAGAGCGCGGGATATACAGTCTTCACATTGGATATGCGCGGCCATGGCGCATCGGGACCGCACGGCGATATCGCTTATATCGGGCAATTGGACGACGACATCGCCGATCTGATGGCGTTCTTGCGCAAAAAATTCCCGAGTGCGCGCGCCACGCTTATGGGATTTTCCTCGGGCGGCGGGTTTGCGCTGCGCATCGCAGGCGCGCCGGATGGCGGCCCGTTCGATCGCTATATTCTGATTTCGCCGGCTCTCCCGCACAACGCGCCGACGATCCGCCCCGGCACCGGCGGGTGGGCGGTGCCGTATATTCCGCGCATCGTTGCGCTGACGATCCTCAATAGAATCGGGATCCATTGGTTCGACGGATTGCCCGTGCTGGCATTCGCCGTTCGCGCGAACGACGACGGGACGTTTGTCGCGAGCTATTCCTTCCGGCTCATGCAGAGCTTCGCGGCCAGGGCGGATTTTCGCGACAATATCCGCCGGGTAACAAAACCCATGACCGTACTGGTCGGTAGCGCAGACGAACTATGGTTCGCCGACCAATTCGCGCCGCTGTTTCGATCGATCCGCACCGATATTCCGATCACCGTCATTCCGGAACTGGGACATACCGAAATGAGCGTCCGCCCCGAGGCGCTGGCCGCGGTCGCGGCGGCGCTGGCGATCTAGCCTCCGGCCCAACCCATGGGCAACGCAAACCTTTACTTGCCATAACGCCGTTCGCATTGCGGCCTTCGGGGCGCGGACTCGAACGATAGTGCCCGGCGGCGCTCGCGTGCTTCAGCCCAGCCGGCCGAGCACCCGGTCGACCATCACGCCCGCAAGGCCGAGGTAGTTCGCCGGGTCGCACAGGCGTGCGAGCGCGGCGCGGTCGAGGTGCTTCGTGATCTCGGCGTTCTC
>JBAUTD010000184.1:0-3058 GCA_049582045.1 Burkholderiales bacterium | reverse complement strand
GGCTCGCGGTGCTGCTCGCCGGGCAGGCGGGCGACTACGCGCGGGTGATCGAGGCAATCGACGCCGCGGCGGGTTCCGATAGAATGCGCGTTCCATCTGGGAGGAGGGAATCAAGATGAATCGAACCGTCACGACCGCGCTCGCGGCCGTAGTGGCTGGCGCGCTCGCGCAGCCTGTGGCCGCGCAGACCACGCTCACCATGTCGTCCTGGGTGCCGCCGAGCCACCCGCTAACCAAGGTGTTCCTGCAGGGCTGGGCCAACGAGGCCGAGAAAGTCACGGGCGGCCGGGTCAAATTCCAGATGCTGCCCAAAGCGCCGGTCGCGCCGCCGGGAACGTTCGACGGGGTGCGCGACGACCTGGTCGACCTGTCCTACGTCACCGCGAGCTACACCCCTGCGCGCTTCCTGCTGACCAAGATGGGCGAGCTGCCCGGAGGCGGCCCGACCGCAACCATCAACTCGGTCGCCTACTCGCGCACGCACTACAAGTACTTCGCCGCGGCAGGCGAGTACAAGGGCGTCCACCTGCTGGGCGTGTTCACCCACGGCCCGGGCCAGATCTTCAACAGCAAGCGCGAGGTGGCGAGCCTCGCGGACCTGAAAGGGCTGAAGATCCGCACCGGCGGCGGGATCGCGGCCGACATGGGCAAGGCGATGGGCGCGACGCTGATCTTCAAGCCCGCGCCGCTCGCCTACGAGCTGCTCAAGGAAGGCGTCGCCGACGGGGTGTTCTTCCCGCTCGAGTCGCCGGCCTCGTTCCACCTCGAGAAGCTGATCCACTACGCAACGCTGTTCCACGGCGGCTTCTACAGCTCGACCTTCGGCTTCTTCATGAACCCGGGCAAGTGGGACGCGCTGCCGCAGCAGGACAAGGACGCGCTGAACAAGGTCTCGGGCGAGTACGTCGCGCGCTTCGCCGGCAAGATGTGGGACGACGCCGACAAGGTCGGGCTCAATGCGATCGAGAAGGCGAACGTGAAGATCACCCACGCCAGCCCGGCGTTCGAAGCCGAGGTCAAGGCGCTGGCAAAGGGCGTGATAGAGGACTGGTACAAGGACGCCGCGCGGCGCGGCGTCGATGGTCCGAAGGCGTTCGCCTACTACCACGCCGAGATCGACAAGCTCGAGGCGGGGATGAAGAAGTAGACATGGCGCGGCTCGCCCGACAGGTCGAGGCCGCGCTCGGCGTCATCGCGGCGGCTTTGCTGTTCGCGATGATGCTGCTGACCTTCGTCGACGTGGTCGGGCGCTACCTGTTCAACCAGTCGGTGGTCGGCGCGTTCGAGATCACCGAGATCATGATGGCGCTGCTCATCTTCGCCGGGCTGCCGCTGGTGGTGCGGCGCGAAGAGCACGTCACGGTCGACCTGGTGGACCGGTTCCTCGCGCCGCGGGTGCGGCGCGCCTACCGGGTCGCGATCGAGCTCGCCTCGGGCACCCTGATGCTCGGCCTCGCGCACCTGATGTGGCGCAAGGCCGGGCGCTCCGCCGCCTACGGCGACACGACCACCGTGCTGCTGATCAAGTACGCGCCCTTCGTCTACGCGATCGTCGCGTTCCTGGTCATGGCGGGGATCATCCACTTCTACAACGCGCTCGCGCGACAGCCGTCCCGTGAGTGAAGCGCTGCTCGCCTTCGCGGCGATGCTCGCGCTGACTTTCGTGCGCGTTCCGATCGCCTTCGCCATGGGCGCGGTCGGCATCGGCGGCATCGCGCTCACCAAGGGTTTCGCGCCGGCGATGGCGATGGCGACCCAGGTGACCTACGAGACCGGTTTCTCGTACCTGTTCTCGGTGGTGCCGCTGTTCATCCTGATGGGCACCTTCGTCACCCGCGCCGGCATGGCCGAGGAGCTCTACGCGACCTGCTACGCGTTCATCGGCCACCTGCGCGGGGGCCTCGCGATGGCGACCATCGCCGCCTGCGGCGGCTTCGGCGCGATCTGCGGCTCGAGCCTCGCCACTGCGGCCACCATGTCGCAGGTGGCGATGCCGCAGATGCGCAAGTTCGGCTACTCCAACGCCCTGGGCACCGGCTGTATCGCGGCCGGGGGCACGCTCGGCATCCTGATCCCGCCTTCGACGGTGCTGGTGCTGTACGGCATCATTACCAGCACCAGCATCGGCAAGCTGTTCGCCGCCGGGGTGTTGCCCGGGCTGCTGGGAATCTTCTTCTACGCCATGGCGGTGCAATGGACCACCTGGCGCGACCCCAAGGCCGGGCCGCCGGGCGAGCGGCTGAGCTGGAAGGAGCGCTTCGCGACCCTGCGCGGGGTCGGCGCCTTCCTCGTCCTGGCGGTCGCGCTCACCGCGCTCGCGCAGCTGCACTCGATCGAGGCCGACGACGCGCTGGTGCTCGGCGCGTTCGGCACCATGGCGCTCGCCTTCGTCTACCGCGGGGTGATCAGCGTGATCGCGCTGTTCGCGCTGGTGATGGGAGGCATCTACGGGGGCATCTTCACCCCGACCGAAGCCGCCGGCGTGGGCGCCACGGGGGCGTTCGCCTTCGCGCTCGCGCGGCGCAAACTGAGCCTAAAGTCGCTGATCGGCGTGCTGACCGAGGCCGCGCGCACCACCTCGATGCTGTTCGTGATCCTGATCGGCGCGATGATGTTCGCCAACTACATCAACTACACCAGCATGCCGGGCGACCTGCGCGACTTCGTCAACCGCTTCGAGCTCAGCCCGCTGACCGTGATCGCCGCGATCTGCCTGATCTACATCGTGCTCGGCTGCGTGCTCGAGAGCATCTCGATGATCCTGCTCACCGTGCCGGTGTTCTACCCCCTGGTGCAGCACCTCGGCTTCGACCTGGTGTGGTTCGGCGTGATCGTGGTGGTGGTGACCGAAATCAGCCTTATCACGCCGCCGGTCGGGATGAACGTGTTCGTGCTGCGAACCCTGCTGCCCGACGTGCCCACCGGCACCGTGTTCCGCGGCGTGCTGCCGTTCATCGTGGCGGACTTCTTCCGCCTCTCGCTGCTGGTCGCCTTCCCCGTCATCTCCCTGCTCCTGCCCCATTACATGGGATAGGAATAATCGGGGTCAGAGTCGAAT
>JBAUTD010000183.1:0-1769 GCA_049582045.1 Burkholderiales bacterium | reverse complement strand
GGTCCCGACCGATCTGCGGCAGGTGGTGCAGGGCGCCGCGGACGAATGGGTGCATCGTGCGATGGCGCGCGACCTCGACCTCGGATTCGATCTGGCCGACGCGCGCGTTCTCGGCGACGCCTTTCTGCTGCGCGAGGCGCTGGCGAACCTGGTACACAACAGCCTCGAGCACACTCCCGCCGGCGGCCACGTCACCGTGCGCACCGGGTTGCGCACCGAGGACGGCCGCCCGCTGCTCGAGGTCGAGGACGAGGGCCCCGGGATCCCGCCCGCCGAGCGGGAGCGGGTACTGGAGCGCTTCTACCGCGTCCCGGGCACCAAGGGCACCGGAAGCGGGCTGGGGCTGGCGATCGTGCGCGAAATTGCCGGACTGCACGGCGCCGAGGTCGAGATCGGCGAGCCGCGGGCGGGCGGCCGCGGCTGCCGGGTGGCCTTGATTTTTCCCGCGGCGACGCGACGATAAAAGCATAAAATACCTCTATAGCCCTACTGCCGGAGACTGACATGGACAGCGTCGACATCGAAGTGCTGCGCAGCGCCGAGGATTGGCGCAAGTCCGGCCACCGGGCGACGCTCGGGACGATCGTGAAGACCTGGGGATCGGCGCCGCGGCCGGTCGGTGCGCTGGTGGCGATACGCGACGACGGCCAGATCTCGGGCTCCGTATCCGGCGGCTGCGTCGAGGACGATCTGGTCGAGAAGGTTCGCGCCAGGGCGGTGGCGGCGGACCGACCGCAGCTGATGACCTACGGCGTCACCAACGAGGACGCCACCCGCTGGGGGCTGCCCTGCGGCGGCACCCTGCAGGTGGTGCTCGAGCCGCTGAGCGAGGCGAGCAAGCTCGCCGAGCTGCTGCGGACGATCTCCAGGCAGCAGCTGGTGCGCCGGCGCCTGGAGCTGGATAGCGGCCGCGTCACGCTCGAGCCGGGCCAATGGCAGGACGCGCTCGGGTTCGACGGCAAGGTGCTGACCACCGTGCATGGGCCGCGCTGGCGCCTGGTGCTGATCGGCGCCGGACAGCTGACGCGCTACCTGTCCGAGATGGCGCGCATGCTCGATTACCACGTCACCGTTGTCGATCCGCGCGAGGAATACGCGGACGGCTGGAATCTCCCCGGGATGACGCTCGATCGCGGCATGCCGGATGACGTGATCGCGGCGCTGAACCTGGACGCCCACAGCGCCGTGGTCGCGCTCACGCACGACCCGAAGCTCGACGACATGGCGTTGCTCGAGGCGCTCAAGTCGGCCGCGTTCTACGTCGGCGCCATCGGCTCGAAGAAGAACAACGACGCGCGGCGCAAGCGGCTGCGCGAATTCGATCTCTCCGAGGGCGAAATCGCGCGCCTGCACGGCCCGGTCGGCCTGTACATCGGGTCGAAGACGCCGCCCGAGATCGCGGTCGCGATCCTGGCCGAGATGACCGCCGCGCGCCACGGCGTCGCCGCGCCGGATTGGGGGGCGAAGGAAGGCAGCCGCTTCGCGCCTTCGGCCTGCGAAGTCGCGCCGCAGAAAGCCTGATCCTGGACCTCGTCGGCCTGCTGCTCGCGGCGGGTTCGGGCTCGCGCTTCGGCTCGGACAAGTTGCGCCACCGGCTGCCGCACGGCGTGCCGATCGCGGTCCAGTCGGCGCGCCATCTCAGGACCTCGCTCGCCCGCGTGATCGCGGTGGTTCGTCCCGGCGCGCACGACACGGCGCGCGCGCTCGCCGCAGAGGGCTGCGAGGTAGTGCCCTGCCATGACGCCGAGCAGGGCATGGGCGCGAGCCTC
>JBAUTD010000182.1:0-7724 GCA_049582045.1 Burkholderiales bacterium | reverse complement strand
CATCGAGCCCCCGGCCGACCGCGTGCGCCCCGGCGCCGAGAGTCACTGCGTGCAGCCGCGGCTGCGCCTCCTCGCCGACGTCGGGCTCATCCCCGGCGCCATGAAACAGCCCTCGCAGCAGGCCGTAGTGCTGGTCGCGCACCTTGCGCATGCGGCGCATGACACGGACGAGCGGCACCCCGATCCAGACCAGGGTGTGCGAAGCGAGCATCAGCCCCGATTCGAATGCCTCGGGCACCACCTCGGAGGCGCCCGCGGTCGTCAGCTTCTCGATATCGCGCTCCTCGCGCGCGCGAACGATCACCGGCACGGTCGGGTTCAGGGCGTGGATGTTCGCCAGCACCCGCACCGCGGCGGCCGCACCGGCGAAGGTGATCACCACCGCGGCGGCGCGAGAGATGCCGGCTGCGACCAGCGACTCGCGCCGCGCGCAATCGGCGAACACCACCGTATCGCCGGCGAGCGCCGCCTCGCGCACGCGTTCCGGGTCCAGATCGAGCGCCACGTAGCGCACGTTCTCGGCCTCCAGCATGCGCGCCAGCCGCTGCCCGTTGCGCCCGTAGCCCAAAATGATGACGTGCTGCTCGGTCTCGAGCGACTGCACCGCGATGCGGTGCAGCTCGAGCGACCTCGTCATCCATTCCGAGCGCGCCAAGCGCATCACGATGCGGTCGCTGGCGCCGATCACGAACGGCGTTGCAAGCATCGACAGGATCATCGCCGCGAGCAGCGCCTGCAGCACCGGATCCGGGACGATGCCTTCGCCGCGCGCAAGCGTGAGCAGCACGAAACCGAACTCGCCGCCTTGCGCGAGCGACAGCCCAACGCGAAGCGCGGTTCCCGGCGCGCTGCCGAACGCGCGCGACAGCAGCGCGATCAGGCCGAGCTTCGCGCCCATCAGCAGCGCGAGCAGCAGCAGCACCAGCCCGGGATGGCCGAGCACCAGGCGCGTATCGAGCATCATGCCGACCGTGACGAAGAACAGGCCTAGCAGCACGTCGCGGAACGGCTTGATGTCCTCTTCGACCTGGTAGCGGTATTCCGTTTCCGAGATCAGCATCCCGGCCAGAAACGCCCCCAGCGCGAGCGACAGGCCCGCCAGGCCCGTCAGGAAAGCCAGTGCGAGCGTGATCAGCAGCACGTTGAGAACGAACAGTTCCGTCGAGCGGCGACGTGCGACGACGCCGAACCAGGCGCGCATCGCCTTGGGACCGACCACCACCAGCACGCCGAGCGCGAGCACCGCCTTGGCCAGTGCGAGCGCGATCGCAACGCCGGTCTCGCCGGCGGGGCGGCCCAGGGCCGGGATCAGGATCAGCAGCGGCACCACGGCCAGGTCCTGGAACAGCAGCACGCCGATGATCTCGCGCCCGTGCGGCGAATCGAGCTCCATGCGCTCGGTGAGCAGCTTGGAGACGATCGCAGTGGAGGACATCGCCGCTGCGCCGCCCAGCACCAGGCCCGCCTGCCAGGATCCGCGAAGCGCGACCGACGCCAGCACGCACAACGCGACCGTCGCCGACACCTGCACCAGCCCGAGCCCGAACACCACCCGCCTCATCACCAGCAGCCGCGGCAGGCTGAACTCCAGCCCGATCGAGAACATCAGGAACACGACGCCGAACTCGGCCAGGCGGCGCGTTTCGTCGCTGTCTTCGATCAGACCGAGCGCGTGCGGGCCGAGCGCGAGTCCGGTGACCAGGTAGCCGACGATCGGCGGCAGCGACAGGCTGCGACACGCGACCACGGCCAGTACGCTGCTCGCGAGCAGCACCAGCACCGGTTGCAGGGCGATACCCGTTGCGTCCATCGGGGAAAAGGGTCGGTTGGGCTATACTTCCTCGCTATGATAAGCGCTTCGTCAACGGCGCTGGAGCTTGCGCGCCGCGTGCTGGCGATAGAGGCCGACGCGGTACGTGCGCTGATGGACCGCATCGACGAGCGCTTCCTGGATGCCGTATCGCTGATACTCGGCTGCGGCGGACGCGTGGTGGTGAGCGGAATCGGCAAGTCCGGGCACATCGCGCGCAAGGTTGCGTCGACTTTCGCGAGCACGGGCACGCCGGCGTATTTCGTCCATCCGGCCGAGGCGAGCCATGGCGACCTCGGCATGATTCAGCCCGAGGACATTTTCATCGGCATCTCGCACTCGGGCGAGAGCGAGGAGCTGCTCAGGATCATTCCGCTGATCAAGCGCCAGGGCGCCAAGCTGATCGCGATCACCGGCAAGCAGGGTTCGACGCTCGCTCGCGAGGCCGACATACACCTCGATGCCGGCGTGGCACAGGAAGCCTGCCCCCTCAACCTGGCGCCGACGGCGAGCACGACTGCCGCGCTGGCGCTCGGTGACGCCCTGGCGGTGGCATTGCTCGACGCGCGCGGCTTCTCGGCCGACGATTTCGCGCGCTCGCACCCCGGCGGAACGCTCGGCAGGCGGCTGCTGACCCACGTCGCCGACGTCATGCGACGCGGCGCGGACGTGCCGTCGGTTTCCAATACGGCCGGCCTGCGCGAGGCGGTGCACGAAATGTCGCGCGGCAGGCTTGGAATGACCGCGGTCGTCGACGGCGCGGGCCGCATTGTCGGCATCTTCACCGACGGCGATCTGCGACGCGCGCTCGACAAGGTGGCGGATTTTTCGGCGGCCGGAATCGCCGATGTCATGACGCCCGACCCGCGCACGATCCGGCCGGAGGCGCTGGCGGTCGAGGCCGTGCAGCTGATGGAACGCCACAAGATCAACCAGCTTGTCGTGGTCGATGAAGGCGACAAGCTTGTCGGGGCGCTCAATATGCACGACCTGTTCCGCGCCAAAGTCATCTGAGCCGATGAGCGAAGTCTCGAGCGCCGCGCTCGAACGTGCGCGGCGCGTGCGCCTGATGATCTTCGATGTGGACGGCGTGCTCACCGACGGGCGGCTGTGGTACGGCCCCACGGGCGAGGCGCTGAAGGCGTTTCACACGCTCGACGGGCACGGGATCAAGATGCTCGCGCAAAGCGGCGTAGCGCCCGCGATCCTCAGCGGCCGCCGCTCGCAGGCGGTCGCCCAGCGCGCGGCCGAACTCGGCATCGGGCACGTCCTGCAAGGCATCAACGACAAGCGCTCGGCCTACTCCGCGCTCCTGGCGCAACTCGGGGTGCAGGCCGAGGACACGGGCTACGTCGGCGACGACGTGGTCGATCTGCCGGTGCTGGTGCGTTGCGGCTTTGCCTGCGCCCCGCGCGAGGCACCGCAGGCCGTGCGGCAGCACGTACATTACGTGTGCGAGTCTCCGGCGGGCGCCGGCGCGGTGCGCGAGATTTGCGAACTGCTGATGCGCGCGCAAGGCTCGCTCGAGGCCGCTCTGGCCCGATACCTGGCGTGAGAATATCGGCGACCGGGCTGTTTCCGCTTGCGCTCATGCTGGCGCTGGCGATGGTGACTTTCTGGCTCAAGGAGACGGTGCAGGAGCCTGCCGCCCAATCGACCGTGCGGCGCCACGATCCGGACTATATCGTGGAGAACTTCAACATCACGAGCTACGGCCCCGGTGGGATCGCGGAATCCACGTTGGCGGCGGCGAAAATGATACATTACCCGGACGACGACTCGACCGACCTGGTCGCGCCGCGGATGGTGCAGACAAAGCCGGGCGAGCCGCGCATGACGGTCACTGCCGACCGCGGCACGCTGTCGCAGGGCGCCGACGAGCTGTTCCTTTACGGCGACGTCCTCCTGGTGCGCGCCGCCGACGCGGCGCGCCCGGAAATGCGCATGCGTACCAGCTTCCTGCATATCGTGAGCGCCAAGTCGCTGGCGCTGACCGACCGCCAGGTGACGATCAGCGACAGCGAGCAGTCGATCACCGGAAGGGGAATGGAATACAACAACGAGCTTGGACGGCTGATCCTGCACCAGAACGTGCGCAGCCGATTCGAGCCGGAGAAGAGCAAGCCATGAAATCGCGCAGCCTCCTCGCCCTCGCCCGCGCATTCGCCGCCGCCGTCGCCCTGGCGGCGCTGCAGGCGCCGCCGAACGCATACGCCGAGAAAGCCGACAAGGACAAGCCGACGGAAATCGAATCGAACCGGATGACGTCCGACGAGGCGCGCCGAATGAGCATCTTCGATGGCAACGTCGTGCTGACCAAGGGCACGCTGGTGGTCCACGCCGACCGGCTCGTGGTGCGCCAGGACGCGGACGGCTTCCAGCACGTCACTGCCACCGGCAACCCGGTTCGGTTCCGGCAGAGAGCGGATTCCAAGGACGGCAAGGAAGGCGCCTGGATCGAGGGCGAAGCAAAGCGCATGGAATTCGACGAACGCGAAGACAAGCTGGAGCTGTTCGACGATGCGCGCGTTTCGCGCGACAAGGACGTGGTGCGCGGCAACTTCATTTCCCTCGACCAACGCTCCGGCTTCTACTCCGTCACGGGCGGCGCCGACGCGCCGCAGGGCCGAGTGCGCGCCGTGCTCCAGCCGAAGACGGAGCCGCCCGCTGCCGCACCGGGCGCGTCGCCCGCGCCGGGCGCAAAATGAGCGTATTGCGCTCGGGCAGCCTGCGCAAGCGCTACAAGTCGCGCACCGTGGTGCAGGACGTCTCGCTCGAAGTCTCGAGCGGCGAGGTCGTCGGGCTGCTGGGGCCGAACGGCGCCGGAAAGACGACCTGCTTCTACATGATCGTCGGCCTCGTGCCGGCCGACGCCGGAACGATTCAACTGGACGGGCGCGACCTCACCCACCTTCCCATCCACCGCCGCGCGCGCCTCGGCATCTCCTACCTGCCGCAGGAGAACTCCGTCTTCCGCAGGCTCACGGTGGAGGAGAACGTGCGCGCCATTCTCGAGCTGCAGGGCCTGGCGCAGGCAGAGATCGAGCCGCGTCTTACCGAGCTGCTGAAGGACCTGAGCATCGCCCACTTGCGCAAGCTGCCCGCGCTGTCACTGTCGGGCGGCGAGCGGCGCCGGCTGGAGATCGCGCGCGCACTCGGCACCCGCCCCTCGTTCATCCTGCTCGACG
Source organism: Burkholderiales bacterium (assembly GCA_049582045.1). Taxonomy (GTDB): domain Bacteria; phylum Pseudomonadota; class Gammaproteobacteria; order Burkholderiales; family SG8-39; genus DAHVFK01. The sequence continues at coordinate 2,726 of JBAUTD010000182.1, read as the reverse complement.
AGCCGTTCGCGGGCGTGGACCCGATCGCGGTCCTCGATATCCAGCGCATCATCCGCTTCCTCAAGGAGCGGGGCATCGGCGTGCTGATCACCGACCACAACGTGCGCGAGACGCTGGGCATATGCGACCGCGCCTACATCATCAACGAGGGCGCTGTTTTGGCGTCGGGTCAGCCCGAGGAAATTGTCTATAATGACAGCGTGCGCCGCGTGTACCTCGGCGAGAACTTCCGCATGTAGCGCGCTCCGCGCTCCAGCCCATTGATGAAGCCGACCCTGCAGTTCCGGCTGTCGCAGCACCTGACGCTCACGCCTCAGCTGCAACAGTCCATCAAGTTGCTGCAGCTCTCGACGGTCGAGCTCAATCAGGAAATAGAGCGCCTCCTGATGGAGAACCCGATCCTCGAGCGCGAAGACGGCGAGACCGAGGCCGCAGCCGTGCCACCGCCCGCTCAGAACGGCGAAACGAGCGCGCAGGCGCCGGCCGACCAAGCGCCGCAGGCCGAGCCGCGAGAGGAATGGGACGCCGATCAGGCCGCCGTGTGGCGCGGACCCGACGACGACGAAGGCGACCGGACGTTCGTCGCGCCCGACCTGCCATCGCTGCGCGACCACCTCTACACGCAACTTTCGCTCACTAATCTCGACCAGCGCGACAGGGCGCTCATCGGGATGCTGATCGACGCCCTCGACGAGGACGGTTATCTCACGCAAAGCCTGGAAGACGTGGCGGCGATGCTTCCGCCCGAAGCCGAGGCCGACGTTGAGGACCTGGCGATCGCGCTGCGGCACCTGCAGAACTTCGAGCCCACCGGGGTCGGCGCACGCTCGCCTTCCGAGTGTCTCGCGCTTCAGATTCGCGCCGGCGGCACCGACGATCCGGTGCAGCGGCTCGCGCTCGCAATTTGCGAGCGGCACCTCGAGCTGCTTGCGAGCCGCGACTACGCGCGCCTCAAGGCGGCAACGGGCGCGAGCGACGACGAGCTGCGCGCCGCGCAGCGCCTGATCCTCGGCCTCAATCCGCGCCCGGGAGCGGCTTTCGCCTCGGTGGAAACGCGCTACGTGGTGCCCGACGTGATCGTGCGCAAGGTGAGGAACGTCTGGCGCGCCAGCCTGAATTCCGATGCGCTGCCCAAGCTGCGCATCAACCGCCTGTACGCGGAGCTCGCCGGCGGCCGAAGCGGCGGCAAGGCGCTCGCCTCGCAACTGCAGGAGGCGCGCTGGCTGATTAAGAACGTGCAGCAGCGATTCGACACCATCCTGCGCGTGTCGCAGGCGATCGTCGACCGTCAGCGGCACTTCTTCGAGCACGGGGAAGTCGCGATGCGGCCTCTGGTGCTGCGCGAGATCGCCGAAACGCTCGGCCTGCACGAGAGCACGATATCGCGCGTCACCACGCAGAAGTACATGGCCACCCCCCGCGGCACCTATGAGCTGAAGTATTTCTTCGGCAGCCATGTCGCGACCGAAACGGGCGGCGCGGCCTCGTCCACGGCCATTCGCGCGCTGATCAAGCAGCTGGTGGCGGCCGAGGACGCGCGAGCCCCGCTATCGGACGCGAGAATCTCGCAAATTCTGGGGCAACAGGGTATCGTAGTGGCAAGGCGCACGATCGCGAAATATCGCGAATCCCTCCAAATCCCCCCCGTCAACCAGAGAAAATGCCTGTAGGAGAACCGAGAATGAATCTCAGCGTGAGCGGCCACCATCTCGAAGTGACGCCCGCGATCCGCGGCTATGTACAAACCAAACTGGAGCGCATCAAGCGCCATTTCGACCACGTGATCGACGCCCACGTGATCCTTTCGGTCGGCAAGCTCAGGCAGAAGGCCGAAATCACGCTTCACGTGCGCGGCAAGGACCTGCATTGCGAGTGCGAAGAGGACGATCTTTATGCCGCGATCGACCTGCTCACCGACAAGCTCGACCGCCAGGTGATGAAGCACAAGGGCAAGACCTACGACAAGCCGCACGACGCCCTGAAACGGCAGGAATTGAGCTCCTAGGGCCACCCGATGGCCGCGCCCCGTAACCCGCGGCATTGGGCTATAATTCGCGCCCACCGTAGTTTCCCGCCTGTCCGGGCATGAGCCTAGTCGCGAAACTCCTACCACCCGCAAACGTGGTGCTCGACCTTTCGGTCTCGAGCAAGAAGCGTCTGTTCGAGCAGGTCGGGCTGCTGTTCGAGAACAATCACGGCATCGCAAGGAACCTCGTGTTCGACAGCCTGTTCGCGCGCGAGCGTCTCGGCTCGACCGCGCTCGGGCAGGGCGTGGCGATTCCGCACGGGCGCATCAAGGGCCTCAAGGATGCGCTTGGCGCGTTCCTGAGGCTCGACCAGCCGGTGGCTTTCGACGCCCCGGACGGCAAGCCGGTAAGTCTTCTTTTCGTGCTGCTGGTGCCGGAGCAGGCGACCGAGAAGCACCTGCAGATCCTGTCCGAGCTGGCGCAGATGTTCAGCGACAGGAACCTGCGCGAATCCATGGCGGGCGCGCCGGACGCGAGCGCGCTGCACCAGCTCATCGCCGCCTGGCAGCCGGATGTTTCAGGTCAACGTCGCGCAGCTGCATGAGGACAACCGCGAGGCGCTCTCGCTTGCCTGGCTCGCCGGGCGCGATGCCAGCGTCGCGGTGCAGCGCGACGCGGCGGCTTCTGCCGCGCTGATCGGGCACCTCAACCTTACCCATCCGAACAGCATCCAGGTCCTCGGCGCCTACGAGGCGGCGA
>JBAUTD010000181.1:0-4250 GCA_049582045.1 Burkholderiales bacterium | reverse complement strand
GACCGCGGTCGGTCCCGAGCGGCACGATCGCGACGCCGCCCGGCACCGGCTCGGCCTGCGGCAGGGGCGCCGCCTGCAATGCGCCCCCTGAAAGCAACATCAAGAGGATAAGGAGGTATTTCATGCCTCCAGTTTACCCCCTGCAAAATTTCAATCTACTCGAAAGATTGGCGGGCGGTCCTTACGCGCGCGGCGCGCATATCGTCGCCGCGCAGCTCTCTCAGCGCGTAGCCGGCGAAGGCGCCGACGACTTCCTTGCGCCAGTAGAGATCGAGGTCGGTGTTGTCCATCGGCTTGGCGCGCGAGGCGACGCTCGCGGCCGCCTCGGCGATCACGTCGTCGGTGAGCTTCTTGCCGGCAAGATACGCGCCCGCCTTGTCGACCAGGAACGGCCTGGATGCGACCGCGCCGAGGGCAATTCTTGCTTCTTCCATGACTTCGTCTTTTCCAAAACGAATTGCCGCTGCGACCCCCAGCACGGGGAAATCGAACGAGCCGCGCCGGCGCAGCTTCCAGTAGGTGCTGCGCCAGCCCTCGGCGTCCGGCAGCATCACTTCGGTCAGGATCTCGTCGGGCTTGCGGCTCAGGTAGTCGATGCCGTCGTTGCGGTACAGATCCGCGAGCGGAACGTCCCTTTCGCCGCCTGAAGAAACGAGCTTCACCTTCGCGCCGAGCGCGATCAGGGCGGGCGCGCTGTCGGTCGAGGACACCGCGACGCAGCGCTTGCTCGCGGTCGCCACCCAGCAGGTCTCGCCTTCCTTCTTGAGGCAGAAGTCGATCGCCTGGCGCCACTCGTAGTTCTGGTTGTAGTAGGTGCAGCGCGTGTCCAGGCACAGGTTGCCGCCGAGCGTGCCCATGTTGCGCAGGTGCGGAGTGGCGATCTGCGCCGCTGCTTGCCACAGGGCGCGATAGCGCTCTCGAATTCGAGGCGACTCGACGATCTCGGTGAGCGTCAGGGCGGCTCCCAGGGAACCGTTCATCTTGCGCAGCTCCTGCACCGCGCGCAGCGAGACCAGCGTCGCCGGGGTCTGGTGGCGGCGCTTCATGTTCGGCACCAGGTCGGTGCCGCCCGCGATCAGCATCGCGCGCGGGCCCTCGGCGGCGAGGATCTTCGCCGCCTCGGCGATGGTGCGCGGAGCGCGAAAATCGAACCACGGCAGACGCATCATGCGGCTTTCTCCTCGCGCTTCAATTCGTTCCCGTCCCCGCCCTCCCAGGGCGGAAGCACGAACGTGGGCGCGGGGTACGGCACCGCGGGGAAGCTCTCGGGCCCGACGCGCGGCGCCTCGCCCTTGGCCTTCTTCTCCAGCGCGTGCAGCACCTTGTCGGGCGTGATCGGCACTTCGTCGACGCGAACCCCGACCGCGTCGAACACCGCGTTCGCGAGCGCCGGCATCACCGGCAGCAGCGGCCCCTGCCCGACTTCCTTCGCGCCGTAGGGGCAGTTCGGATCCGGGTCCTCGACGAGCGCCACCTCGACCTCGGGCATGTCGAGCGACGTGAGGCTCTTGTACTCGAGCAGCGAGGGCGTGCGGTGCACCAGCGCGGAGGAGAGCTTGGCCGGCAGGCGGCGGAAGGCCTGCTCTTCCATCAGCGCCTCGCCCAGCCCCATGTACACGCCGCCGATCACCTGCCCGCGCGCGAGCACCGGGTTCAACGCGCGGCCGATGTCGTGCGCGATCCAGATCTTCGGCACGGTGATCCAGCCGGTGGCCGGGTCGACCTCGGTCTCGACCACGCAGGCCGAGAAGCTGTAGGCGGGCGACGGCCCGACCCCCGCGCCCTTGTAGCGCCCTGGCGCCTTGGGCGGCGAGTACGAGCCGACCGCGCTTAGCGTGCCGAACTTGGCTTCAGCCAGCGCCACCGCCTCGATGAAGCTCATGCCTTTGCCGGGATCTCCGGAGGCGAACACCCGCCCCTGCGAGAAGCGCACCCGATCGGGCAGCGTGTCGAGCTGCTCCGCGGCGGCCGCGGCGAGCTGCTCGCGCACCCGGCCCGCGGCCTGCAGCGCGGCGTTGCCCATCATGATGGTGACCCGGCTCGAGTACGAGCCGAGGTCGATCGGCGTGAGGCCGGTGTCGCCGGTGACGCAGCGAATGAACGAGGGATCGATGCCGAGCGCCTCGGCGATCAGCGAGGCGAGCACGTCGTCCGAGCCCTGGCCGAGCTCGGTGGCGCCGCAGTACACGGTCACCTGGCCGCTGCGGTCGAGCAGCAGCTGAACGCCCGAATGCGGCAGCTTGTTCCAGTAGATCGACACGCCCGCGCCGCACATGTAGGTCGAGCAGGCGAGACCCACCCCGCGCCCGGGCGGGAGCTTGCGGTGCTTGTCCTTCCAGCCGGACATCTCGACCACCTTGCGGATGCACTCCGCGAGGCCGGTCGAGCCCACGCGCAGCCAGCTCGCGGTGAGCGAGTCGGGCTTGGTCACCATCGCAAGGCGCAGCTCGGCCGGATCGAGCCCGAGCTTGTCGGCGATCTTGTCGAGCTGCACTTCCTGGCCGAAGCGCGGCTGCGGCGTGCCGTGGCCGCGCTTGGGGCCGCAGGCCGGCTTGTTGGTGAAGGTGCGGCAGGCCTCGAACTTGAAGCGCGGTAGCTCGTAGGTCACCGGAGTGAGCACGCCGGTGTAGAAGGTGCTCGCCGGTCCGTGCGAGCCGTAGGCCCCGCCGTCGAGCAGCGTCTGCAGGTGCATCGCGGTCAGCTTGCCGTCTTTGGTCACGCCGGTGCGGAACTTCATCAGCACCGGATGGCGCCCGCGGTGCTGGTAGAACACTTCCTCGCGCGTGAGGCAGATCTTGACCGGCCGGCCGAGAATCAGCGCGGCCTTGCACACCACGAACTCGTGGTTGCCCGGGTCGCACTTGCCGCCGAAGCCGCCGCCGTTGGGCGTGGCGATGACGCGGATGTGCGCCGCCGGCATCTGCAGCACGCGCGCGAGTTGCCGGTGAAGATAATGCGGGTTCTGCGTGCTGGACTGGATCAGCAGCTTGCCGTCGCCCTCGATCGAGGCGAGCGAGGCCTGCTGCTCCATCGGCAGGTGGGTGTTGCCCTCGTAGAAAAAGATGTCCTCGAACACGTGATCCGATTTCGCCAGCGCCTCGTCGACGTCGCCGAACTCGTAGGACTGGTTGCGGTGGATGTTGCCCTGCTCGCCGTAGTCGTGGATGCGGGGCTCCGGATTGGCGAGCGCCTCCTCGGGCGATGCAACGGTCGGCAGCGGCCGGTACTTCACCTCGATCAGCGCGAGCGCTTGTCCCGCGGTCTGCTCGTCGGTCGCGATCACCGCGGCCACCGGGTCGCCGACGAAGCGCACGCGCTCGCGCGCGAGCGCGTTCTCGTCCTGCGCCACCGGCATGATGCCGTACGGAACCGGGAACTGCTCCCCGGTGAGCACCAGGTGCACGCCGGGATGCTTCTCGGCGCGCGAGACGTCGATCGATACGATCTCGGCGTGCGGGTGCGGCGAGCGCAGCAGCTTGCAATGCAGCATGCGCGCAGCCGCGAGGTCGTCGGCGAAGCGCAGCTGGCCGGTGGCCTTGGCGCGCCCGTCGACGCGCCGGCGCGGCTTGCCGATAGTGTCGAAGCGCTGTTTGTCGAAGGTCTTCTCGGGCGCGTTCACGGCTTGGCCTCCCGAATCACGCGCGCCGCCTGCTCGATCGACTCCCAGATCTGCTGGTATCCGGTGCAGCGGCACAGGTTCCCGGCGATCGCCTCCCTGATCTTGTCGCGGCTGGGCGCCGGGTCCTTGTCGAGCAGCGCCTTGGCGGTCATCAGCATGCCCGAGGTGCAGTAGCCGCACTGCGAGCCGCCGAGGTCGGCGAACGCGGCCTGCAGCGGATGCAGCTCGTTGCCGCTCGCCAGGCCCTCTACGGTCTGGATCTCGCGCCCTTCGCACGCGACTGCGAGCTCCAGGCAGGAAAGCAGCGGCTCGCCGTCGATGAGCACCGCGCAGGCGCCGCATTCGCCGAGCTCGCAGCCGTGCTTGGTGCCGGTGAGGCCGAGGTCCTCGCGCAGCACCTCGAGCAGCGTCTTGTAGGGCGCGAACGACACCGGCAGATCTTCGCCGTTGACGCGCAGCGTCATGTGCACACGATCCGGAACGGCGCTCATTTCAGGAGTCCTCTAACAAGGTAATCGGACAGCGCGTTCGCCACCTCGGCCGAGGTCTGCGGGCCGTCGGGCCGGTACCAGCGCGCGCTCCAGTTGACCGCGCCGAGCATGGCGCGGGTGACGAGCGCGGCGTCCGCCCT
>JBAUTD010000180.1:0-8193 GCA_049582045.1 Burkholderiales bacterium | reverse complement strand
GCGCTCGCGCGCGCCCGCGAGCGCAGGATGTTCGGCCAGACCCTGGCGCAGTTCCAGCTCACGCAGGCCAAGCTCGCCGACATGGCGACCGAGATCGAAGCCGCCGCGCTGCTCACTTACCGGGCGGCCTGGGCGCGCGACGTGCACGCCAGGCGCATCACGAGCGAGGCGGCGATGGCCAAGATGTTCGCCACCGAAGCCGCGCAGCGGGTGGTCGACGAGGCGGTGCAGATCTGCGGCGGCCTCGGGGTGACGCGCGGCCATCCGGTCGAGCTCCTGTACCGCGAGGTGCGCGCACTGCGCATCTACGAGGGCGCGACCGAGGTACAGAAGCTGATCATCGCCAGGGAGCTTCTGAAATGAACTATACGGCGCATCTGGACAGCTTTGCGCGCGACAAGCTTCCGCCGCGCGAGCAATGGCCGGAATTCCTGTTCGAGCTGCCGGAGCTGAAGTTTCCGGCGCGCATGAATTGCGCGGCCGAGCTGCTCGACGACGCGCAGGCTCGCGCCCACGGCGGGCGGGTGGCGATCCGCGCGCCCGACGGCCAGTGCACCTATGCGCAGCTGCTGGCGCAGGCGAACCGCCTGGCCAACGTGCTGGTGACGGAAATGGGCCTGGTGCCCGGCAACCGGGTGCTGCTGCGCGGACCGAACAACCCGATGATGGCCGCGTGCTGGTTCGCGGTGATCAAGGCGGGCGGCATCGCCGTCGCAACGATGCCGCTGCTGCGGGCCAAGGAGCTCTCCGACATCGTCGGCAAGGCCCGGGTCACGCACGCGCTGTGCGACCGGCGCCTGGCGCAGGAGCTCGAAGCGGCCTTGCCCGTCTGCCCCACCCTCGAGCGGATCAGGTACTGGTACGACGACGCGCCCGAGGCGCTCGAGGCGCTCGCGGCGCGCCAGCCGGCGACGTTTCGCAACGTCGATACCGCGGCCGACGACGTCGCCCTGATCGCTTTCACTTCCGGCACCACCGGCAAGCCCAAGGGCACGATGCATTTCCACCGCGACGTGATCGCAATGTCCGAGTGCTTCCCGCGCTCCTGCCTCAAAGCGGGCGCAAATGACGTGTTTTGCGGCACGCCTCCGATCGCCTTCACGTTCGGCCTGGGCGGCATGCTTTGCTTTCCGCTGCGGCTGGGCGCCTCGACCGTGCTGGTCGAGAGGCTCGCGCCCGAGAGCCTGCTCGAGACGATCCAGAATTTCCGGGCTACGGTGTGCTTCACGGCGCCGACCATGTTCCGCGCGATGGCCGGTATCGCGAAAAACTACGATATCGCGAGCCTCAGGAAGTGCGTCTCGGCCGGCGAGGCGCTGCCCGATGCGACGCGACAGCTGTTCAAGCAGGCGACCGGGATCGAGATCATCGACGGCATCGGCTCGACCGAGATGGCGCACATCTTCATCTCGCATACCCCCGAACGGGCGCGGCGCGGCGCAACCGGCTACGCGATTCCGGGTTACCGCGCCGCGGTGCTGGACGACGACGGCAAGGCGTGCCCGCCGGGCGTCGTAGGCCGCCTGGCGGTCAAAGGGCCGACCGGCTGCCGCTACCTGGCCGATTCGCGCCAGAAGGAGTACGTCCGCAACGGCTGGAACCTGACGGGCGATGCCTACAAGATGGACCGCGACGGCTACTTCTATTACCAGGCGCGCACCGACGACATGATCGTCTCGGCCGGCTATAACATCGCCGGCCCGGAGGTGGAGGGCGCGTTGCTGGGACACGCGGCAGTGGCCGAAAGCGCAGTGGTCGGCTGGCCCGACGAGGCGCGCGGCACCATCGTCAAGGCCTTTGTCGTGCTCAAGCCGGGTTACCAGAAGACAGAGGCGTTGACCGCCGAGCTGCAGGAACACGTCAAGAGAACGATCGCGCCGTACAAGTACCCGCGCGCGATCGAGTTTCTCGATGCGCTGCCGCGCACCGAGACCGGGAAACTGAAACGCTACAAGCTGAGGCCCCAGACATGATTCAAGTCCTGCAGCCGCCGGGCTGGGCCCGGCCCAAGGGTTACTCGAACGGCATCGCCACGCGCGGCGGCAAGCTGGTGTTCATCGCCGGTCAGGTAGGCTGGAGCGGCGACGGCAGCTGGCGCGAGGGAGGGTTCGCGGGCCAGTTCCGCCAGGCGCTCGCCAACGTCCTTGCGGTGCTGGGCGAGGCGGGCGGTAAGCCCGAGCACGTGGCACGCCTGACCTGGTACGTGCTCGACAAGCAGGAATACCTGGCCGCACTGGCCGACGTCGGCGCGGCGTACCGCGAGCTCATGGGCAGGCATTACCCGGTGATGACGGTGGTCCAGGTGAGCGGGCTGGTCGAAGACCGGGCGCGGCTCGAAATTGAGGCCACCGCGGTGGTGCCCGAGTGAGGGGGCGAGGATGAGAGTCAGCGTCATCGGCGCCGGGCCGGGAGGGCTGTACCTTGCCCTGCTGGCGAAGAAGGCCTGGCCGCAGTGGGACGTCGCGGTCTGCGAGCGCAACGGCGCGGACGACACTTTCGGCTTCGGCGTGGTGTTCTCCGACCAGACGCTCGAAACGTTCAAAGCCTACGACGTGCCGAGCTACGAGGCCATACGGCGGCGCTTCGCCTATTGGGGCGACGTGGACGTGGTGTACAAGGGCCGCGTCATGCGCTCCGGGGGAAACGGCTTCTGCGGCTGCTCGCGCGTCGCGCTGCTTTCAATCCTGCAGGAGCGCTGCCGCGAGCTCGGAGTGAGACTCGAATTCCAGCGCGAGGTGAGCGACCTCTCGGAGTTTGCGGATGCAGACCTGATCGTTGCGGCCGACGGCATCAATTCGCGCGTCCGCGAGACGCACAAGGAACATTTCCGCCCGAGCGTCGACCTGCGGCCCAACAAGTTCACCTGGCTCGGCTCGACGCGCCCGCTGGACGCATTCAAGTATTTCTTCCGCGAGACCCCGGAGGGCATCATTCTGGCGCACTGCTACCAGTACGAGCACGGCGCCTCGACCTGGGTGATCGAGACCGACGAGGCGACCTGGAGCAACTTCGGCTTCGACACGAAGAGCGAGGCCGAGATGCTGGCGAGCCTCGAGGCGGTTTTCGCCGAGGAGCTCGCCGGCCACAAGCTGATCGCCAACCGCTCGATCTGGCGCAATTTCCCCACGATTACCAACGCCACCTGGGTCATGGACAATGTCGTGCTCATCGGCGACGCGAAGGCCACCGCGCACTTCTCGATCGGTTCGGGCACCAAGCTGGCGATGGAAGACGCGATCGCGCTTTACGAGTCCCTGAGGGATGCGTCTTCCATCAAGGCAGCGCTGCGCCGCTACGACACCGCGCGCCGCGAGGAGGTCGAGAAGACCCAGCACGCGGCAAACGTGTCGCTCGCGTGGTTCGAGCATATGAAGCGCTACTGGGGCATGGACCCGCTGCAGTTCGCCTTCGGGGTGATGTCGCGCTCGAAGCAGATCACCTGGGAGAACCTCGAGCTGCGCGATCCGGAATTTGTGCGGGAAGTGAGAACTTGGTTTTCAAGGAAGGTAAGAGACCAAGGGTTCGACGTCGACCTCGAGAACCCGCCGGTGCCGATGTTCACGCCGTTCCGCCTGCGCGGCATGACGCTCGAAAACCGGGTGGTGGTCTCGCCGATGGACCAGTACTCGGCGGTAGACGGCGTGCCCACCGACTGGCACTTCGTGCACTACGGCTCGCGCGCGGTCGGCGGCGCGGGGCTGCTGTACATGGAGATGACCTGCACCTCGCCCGAGGGGCGCATTTCGCCGGGCTGCACCGGACTGTGGAACGAGGCGCAGCGCGACGCTTTTGCGCGCATCGCCGATTTCTGCCACGCGAGCTCGAAGGCGAAACTGTGCATGCAGATCGGCCATTCGGGACGAAAAGGCTCCACCCAGCTCGGCTGGGAGCGGATGGACCATCCGCTCGGGTCCGGCAACTGGCCGCTCGTGTCGGCCTCGCCGATCCCCTATCAGGAGGGCGTCTCGCAGATGCCGCGCGAGATGACGCGCGCCGACATGGACCGGGTGCGGGGGGAGTTCGTGCGCGCAGCACGCTACGCCGAGCAAGCGGGCTTCGACATGCTCGAGCTGCATATGGCGCACGGCTATCTGCTCGCGAGCTTCATCTCGCCGCTCACCAACGCGCGAAGCGATGCCTACGGCGGCTCGATCGAGAACCGCATGCGTTATCCGCTCGAGGTGTTCCGCGCCTGCCGCGAGGTCTGGCCGGAAGCCAAGCCCCTGTCGGTGCGGATCTCGGCGACCGACTGGGCGCCGGGCGGCCTTTCGGGCGAGGACCTGATGGCGCTCGCGCGCATGCTGAAGGATGCCGGCTGCGACCTGATCGACTGCTCGACCGGCCAGACCGTGCCGCAGCAAAAGCCGGTCTACGGGCGCATGTACCAGGCACCGTTCTCGGACTGGCTGAGAAACGAGCTCGGCATCGCGACCATGACGGTCGGCGCGATCACGACAGCGGACCAGGTCAACACGCTGCTCGCCGCGGGCAAGGCGGACCTCGTGGCGCTCGCGCGCCCGCATCTGGCCAACCCCTACTTCACGCTGCAGGCTTCGGCCTGGTACCAGCACCAGGCGCAGTTCTGGCCGCCGCCTTACCTGACCGCGCGCGAGCAGGCGTTCCGTAACGCGCTGCGCGAGCGCGCGGAGCTTACCGAGCTGCGCCTGCGGGCGCGTCCAGCGAGCCACGAGGTCAAGCTCGCGTGAGCGCCGCACGCAGACGCTGCGCCTGGGCGACGAACCCGCTTTCGATCGCCTACCACGACCGCGAGTGGGGCGTGCCGGTGCGCGAGGACCGAAAGTTGTTCGAGTTCCTGCTGCTCGAGGGCGCGCAGGCCGGGCTGTCGTGGGACACGATCCTCAGGAAGCGCGAGCGCTACCGCGAGGTGTTCGACGGCTTCGAGCCGGAGAAGGTCGCGCGCTACGGCGCGCGCAAGAAGGCGCAGTTGCTGGCCGATCCGGGGATCGTGCGCAACCGGGCGAAGATCGAGGCGGCGGTGGGCAACGCGCGCGCCTTCCTCGCGGTTCAGAAGGAGTTCGGCAGCTTCGCGCGCTACGCCTGGGATTTCGTCGGCGGCAAGCCGCTGCGCAATCGGCGCGCGCGCGGCGCGCCGGCGCCGTCTCGAAGCGAGATCTCGGACGCGCTGTCCAAGGACCTCAAGCGGCGCGGTTTCAAGTTCGTCGGCACGACGATAATGTATGCTTTCATGCAGGCGGTGGGGATGGTGGACGACCACGCGGTCGGGTGCTTTCGCCGCACCGCCGCCGCGCCGCGCAGATGAGAACCGCTCTCTTTCTTGCCCTGCTGTTCGGAGCCGCCCGCGCGGCGCTCGCCTATGACGCGAATGGGGTGGCGCTCGGCGCGAGCGAGCGCGACGTCAAGGATGCTTTTCCCAGCGCGCACTGCCAGCCGCTCGAATGGAAGTCGGCTGCCGCCGAGCGTCGCTGCGACGACGCGCGGATTTCATTTGCGGGGGTGCGTGCGCGCATCACCTTCTATCTCAAGGGCGATGCGGTGCAGGCCTTCGACGTGCGCTTCAGCCCGGACGACCGCGAGACCCTGGTGCGCTTCCTGAAGTCGCGCTACGGCGAGCCGGTGTCGGAGCGCGTCGAGACCTTCGGCCGCGAGGGCAAGCCGGCGCGGCGGATCTACAAGGTGCGCTGGGAGAGCGGCCGGGACAAGGCGCTCCTGTCGGCGCAACTCGATCGCCCGCGCGCCCAACTCGAAGTGTCGCGCGGGGATTTCGATCAGGAGATCTACAAGGTGAGGTAGCGATGTTCGAGTCTGCGGAGCTGGGGCACAAGCTCTCCAAGGGAGAGTACAAGCGCATCGAGCCGAAGCTGCGCGTCGATTTGCTGAACGCGCAGTACCAGCTGTCGCAGCTGGGCAAGTTCCCGGTGATCGTGCTCATCTCCGGCGTTCGCGGGGCCGGCAAGGGCGAAACGGTCAACCTGCTAAACGAGTGGATGGACCCGCGCCACATCCACACGCATGCCTTCGACAACCCGTCGGACGAGGAATCGGAGCGGCCGCCGATGTGGCGCTACTGGCGCGCGCTGCCGCCCAAGGGCATGATCGGGATCCTGTTCGGCTCCTGGTACACCGGCCCGATCATCGACCGGGTGTTCAAGCGCACCAAGGCGAAGGACCTGCTGCAGTCGGTGGAGGAGATCAACCGCTTCGAGAAGATGCTCGCCGACGACGGGGCCCTGATCCTGAAGTTCTGGTTCCATCTTTCCAAGAAGGCCCAGCGCAGGCGCCTCGAGGCGCTCGAATCGGATCCGCAGACACGCTGGCGCGTTACCGAGCGCGACTGGCGCTTCTTCAAGCTCTACGACCGCTTCTACCAGGTGAGCGAGGACGCGCTGCGCGAAACCAGCGCCGCCTGGGCGCCGTGGATCGTGGTCGAAGGCTCGGACCCTGAATACCGCGCGGTGACGGCGGGCAAGACGCTGCTGGAGGCGATGCACAAGCGCCTGTCGGCGCCGCCCGAGCGCCGCAGCAAGAAGAGCGAAGCCGCCCCACTGGTAGAGCCGGTCGACAAGCTGCACCTCCTCGACCGCCTGGATTTGTCGCAGACGCTGCCCAAGCAGCACTACCAGAAGGAGCTGGTGAAGCTGCAAGGCGAGCTGGCGAAGCTCACGCGCCACCCGAAGTTCCGCGCGCACACCGTGGTGCTGGTGTTCGAGGGCATGGACGCCGCGGGCAAGGGCGGCGCGATCCGGCGCATCACCGGCGCGGTCGACGCGCGCCTGTACCACAGCATCCCGATCGCCGCGCCGACCGACGAGGAGCGCGCCCAGCCCTACCTGTGGCGATTCTGGCGCCACTTGCCGCGCAAGGGTCGATTCGTGATCTACGACCGGAGCTGGTACGGGCGGGTGCTGGTCGAGCGCGTCGAGCGCTTCGCCGCCGAAGCGGACTGGCTGCGCGCCTATTCCGAGATAAACGACTTCGAGGAGCAGCTCGCGCGCGCGGGCGCGATCGTTGCCAAGTTCTGGCTTCAGATCTCCAAGGAGGAGCAGTACCGGCGCTTCAAGCAGCGCGAAAAAACGCGCTTCAAGCAGTTCAAGATCACGCCCGAAGACTGGCGCAATCGCGAGAAGTGGAACGCCTACCAGGTCGCCGCGGCGGACATGATCGAGCGCACCAGCACCGGGCACGCGCCCTGGACCCTGGTCGGCGCAAACGACAAGTATCAGGCGCGAATCACGATCCTGAAGACGCTCACCCGGGCGCTGCGTGCCCGGCTCAAGGCCTGATCAGCTCCAGACCCAGGGCCGGCGCGCGCGGTCTGCCGCCTGCCAGGCGGCGATTTCGGCCTCGCGCGCGAGGGTCATGCCGATCGCGTCCAGGCCCTCGAGCAGCGCCTTCTTGCGCAGCGGATCGATTTCGAAGCGCTGCGGCGCGTCGTCGGGCGCAGCGACGGTCTGCGCGGGCAGGTCCACCCTGAGCCTCACCGGTGCGGTCGCCGCGCCGAGCCGCGCGAGCAGGTCCTCTACCGTCTTCGCCGGCAGGCGGATGGCGAGCACGCCGTTCTGGAAGCAGTTGCCGTAGAAGATCTCGCCGAACGACGGCGCGATCACGCTGCGAAAGCCCATGCCGGCGATCGCCCACACCGCCATCTCGCGCGAGCTGCCGCAGCCGAAGTTCTGCGCCGCCACCAGGATCTGGGCACCGCGAAACGGCGCGCGGTTGAGCGGGAACTCGGGATTCTCGCCGCCGTCGGTGCGGTAGCGCGCCATCTCGAATGCCCAGCGCCCCATCTCCGCGCGCGGCGTGCGCACGCAGCGTTCGATGCGGATGATCATGTCGGTGTCGATGTCGGGCGTCGGCAGCGCCGCCGCGACGGCATCGAGGACGGTGAATTTCTCCATCGTCAGGCGAGGAAGCGGCGCACGTCGGCGATCTCGCCTGCGAGCGCGCAGGCCGCGGCAGTGGCCGGGCTGGCGAGATGGGTACGCGCGCGCGGACCCTGGCGGCCGACGAAATTGCGGTTGGAGGTCGAGACGCAGCGCGCCTCGGGCTCGACGAGTTCCCCGTTTGCGCCGACGCACAGCGAGCAGCCTGGCTCGCGCCATTCGAATCCCGCGGCGAGGAACACCTCGTGCAGGCCCTCGCTTTCCGCCGCGCGCTTGACCCCGACCGATCCGGGCACCACCCAGGCCTGCACGTGGCGCGCGACCTTGCGCC
>JBAUTD010000179.1:0-4231 GCA_049582045.1 Burkholderiales bacterium | reverse complement strand
GACCGCGTCCGCGCCGAGGCGCGCGGCGCGTTCGGCGTCCTGCGCGCGCGCGACCCCCTTCACGATCAGCTTGCCCTTCCACATGTCGCGCAGTCGGGCGAGCCCGTTGTCGTCGAACGAGGCATCGTGCTGCTGGCCGACCGAGGACGCGGCGGAGACCATGCCCGCGCGTTGCCGGCCCGCCAATCCGCGCAGGTTGACCAGCTCGGGAATTCCGCCCGCGGCGGCGATTCGCCAGGCCCACGACGGATGCGCGATGCCGGCGAGCAGATCGCGCACACCCGGGCGGAACGGAAGCACGAAGCCGTTGTGCGTGTCGCGCTCGCGCTTTCCGCCCACCGGCAGGTCTACCGTGACCACCAGCGCCTCGTAGCCTGCGGCGCGCGCGCGCTCGACCAGCCGGTCGGTGAACGCCCGGTCGTGGAGCACGTAGAGCTGGAACCACAGCCGCCCGGGCGCTTTCTCGGCGACCTCCTCGATGCTGACCGTGGCGGCGGTGGAAAGCGTGAACGGGATCCCATAGGCGGCGGCCGTACGTGCGATCGCCAGATCTCCGCCCGGCCATCCCATTCCGATGCCGCCGACCGGCGCGATCACCAGCGGGTACTTCGACGGCCCGCCCACGATCTCGGTCGAGGCGTCTACCCTGGCGACGTCGCGCAGCACCCCGGGCGCGAATCGGATGCGCTCGAATGCCGCGCGGTTGTCGCGCAGGGTGACTTCGTCCTCGGCCCCGCCGTCGAAGAAGTCGAACACGATCCTCGGCAGGCGGCGGCGCGCAAGCTCGCGCAGGTCGCCGATGTTCGCGGCGCGGGACAGGTCCATGGCCCGCGAGTCTACCGCGGCGGCGGCGCTTCTTACATATAATGGCGAGCATGAAAAATCCAAACCGCATTACCGGCGTCCTGTCGCCGGTCGTCACGCCCTTCGGCAAGGACCTCGCGCCCGACGCGGCGCGCTTCGTGCGCCACTGCAAATGGCTGCTGGGCAACGGCTGCTCCGGGCTGGCGGTGTTCGGCACCAACAGCGAGGCGAACTCGATGTCGGTGGGCGAAAAGCTCGATCTGCTCGAGGCCCTGCTTGCGGGCGGCGTGCCGGCCGCCGCGCTGATGCCCGGCACCGGCCACTGCGCCCTGACCGATTCGGTCGCCATGACCCGCCGCGCGGTCGAGATGGGCTGCGGCGGCGTGCTGATGCTGCCGCCGTTCTACTACAAGGGCGTCTCCGACGAGGGGCTGTACCGCAACTTCGCCGAGGTCATCGAGCGCGTCGGCGACGACCGCCTGCGCCTTTACCTGTACCACATCCCGCCGGTCTCCCAGGTTCCCATCACGCTTGCGCTGATCGAGCGCCTGCTGAAGAAGTACCCGGGCATCGTCGCCGGCGCGAAGGACTCCTCGGGCGACTGGTCCAACACCAAGGCGATGCTGGATGCTTTCGCCAAGTCCGGATTCGACGTATTCGCCGGCAGCGAGGTGTTCCTGCTCGAGAACATGCGCCACGGCGGCAAGGGTTGCATTACCGCGACCGGCAACGTCAATCCCGGCGCGATCGACCTGGTCTACCGCAACTGGCAAGGGCCGAACGCCGACGCGCTGCAGGCCGGCATCACCGCGACGCGCAAGATCGTGCAGAAGGTGCCGATGATCCCCGCGCTGAAGGCGATCATCGCCCACTTCGGCAACGACCCGCAGTGGCGCACGGTGCGTCCGCCGCTGGTCGAGCTCGAGCGCGCGCAGGAGGAGAGCCTGATCGCCGAGCTGCATTCGGCGGGATTCCGCATGCCGGGGCTCGCCGCCTGAGATGCCCGCGGCCTTGATCACCGGCGCGGGCCGCGGCATCGGCCTGCACGCCGCGCGCGCCTTCCTGGGCGCGGGATGGACGGTGATCGCGCTCGACAAGGATT
The DNA here is from genome assembly GCA_049582045.1 of Burkholderiales bacterium. Lineage (GTDB taxonomy): Bacteria > Pseudomonadota > Gammaproteobacteria > Burkholderiales > SG8-39 > DAHVFK01. The sequence continues at coordinate 2,325 of JBAUTD010000179.1, read as the reverse complement.
TCTCGCGCTGCGACCTGCCGCAGCCCGTGCGCCGCGTGCGCTACGACCTGACCGACGTCGGCGGCATTGCCGCGCTGCTCGAGGAGCTGGGCGAGGTCGACACCCTGGTCAATAACGCGGGGGTGCTGTACTGCGAGCCCTACGATTCGATCCCCGAGGCGCACCGGCGCGAGATCATGGCGGTCAACGTCGAGGCGCCGGTGGCGCTGATGCGCGTGCTCGCGCCGCAGATGATCGCGCGCAGGTCCGGGCGCATCGTCAACGTCGGTTCGGTGGCGGCGTTCACCGGCCACCCTGACCTGTGGTACGGCGCGAGCAAGGCCGCGCTGCTGAACGTCACCAAGAGCTTCGCCGGCTGGCTCGGTCCGCACGGCGTGCTGGTGAACGCGGTCGCGCCCGGGCCGACGCAGACCGACATGTACGAGCAGCTGCCCCAGTCGCGGCGCGACGGCGTGATGCGCAGCGTGTACTCCGGGCGCGTCTGCCGCCCCGAGGAAGTGGCGCAGGCGATCCTGTGGCTCGGCTCGGCCTGCCCCGAGTACGTCAACGGCGCCACGCTGGACGTCAACAACGGGTCCTACGCCCGCTGATCCGCGATGGCCGAGCTCCGAACCGCACTGATCACCGGCGCCGCGCGCGGAATCGGGCGCGCGACGGTCGACGCGCTGCTCGCGGCGGGCCTGCGCGTTCTGGCGCTCGACCGCGACTTCGAAGGCGGCAAGCTGGTCGCCTCCGGGCCGCTCGAGCTGGTGAAGCTGGACCTCACGGATCTCGCCGCGATCGCGCCGCGCGTGGCGGCGCTGGGGCGGATTGACGTGCTGGTCAACAACGCCGGGGTACAGAACGGGCTTCCGATCGAGCGCTATACGGACGAGGCGCGCACCCGGCTCCTGCGCGTCAATCTCGAGGCGCCGGTCGAGCTGATCCGCGCCGTGTCGAAAAAGATGATCGAACGGCGCGCGGGGCGCATCGTCAATCTTACGTCGGTCGCGGCCTACATGCCGCACCAGGACCTCTGGTACGGCGTGAGCAAGGCGGGAATCGTGAGCTTCACGCGCAGCTTCGCCGCGAGTCTCGGGCCGCACGGAGTGCAGGTGAACGCGGTCGCGCCGGGACCGATCGAGACCGACATGCTGCGCCGCGCGGCGGCCCCGGAGCGCCGCGAGCAGCTGTTGAAGGCGGTATATTCGAAGCGCGCCGGCAGGCCCGAGGAGGTGGCCGGCGTGATCCGCTGGCTCGTCACCGACGCGCCGGCGCTGATCAACGGCGCGGTTATCGACGTCACCGACGGGAGCTTCCTGCGCTGATGGCCCTAACGCTGTTCGACAAGGTCTGGAATGCCCACGTCATCGCCGATCTCGGCGGCGGCGCGGCGCTGCTGCACGTCGACCGGCACCTGCTGCACGACCTGGGCGGCGGCAAGGCGCTCGCCGAGGTCGCCGGGCGCGGCCTGCGCGTTCGCAACCCGGAGCTGACTTTCGCCACCGCGGATCACGTGATCTCGTCCGCGCCCGGTCGCACCGGCGGCGCCCACGACTGGGCCCAGGTGCTGGTCGACTCGCTGCGGCTCGAGACGCGCAGGGCGGGCGTGCGCCTGTTCGACGTCGGCGGCGACGAGCAGGGCATCGTGCACGTGATCGGCCCGGAGCTCGGCATCACCCAGCCCGGCACGCTGGTGGTCTGCGGCGATTCGCACACTTGCACCAACGGCGCGCTCGGCGCGCTCGGCTTCGGCATCGGCGCCACCGAGATCCTGCACGTGCTCGCCACCCAGACCCTGGAGCAGCGCAAGCCCAAGACGATGAGAGCGCGCTTCGAGGGCGCGCTTGCGAAGGGCGTTTATGCCAAGGACATGATCCTCGCGTTGATCGGCAAGATCGGCATGGCGGGCGGCGTGGGCTACGCGCTCGAGTACGCCGGCAGCGCAGTGCGCTCGCTCGGCATGGAAGGCCGTATGACGCTGTGCAATCTTTCGATCGAGCTCGGCGCCAAGGTCGGCATGGTGGCGCCGGATGAAACCACCTACGCCTGGCTCGAGGGCCGGCGCTTCGCGCCACGCGGTGCGCAGTGGGACGCGGCGCTCGGCTGGTGGAAGACCCTGCCCTCGGACGCCGACGCCACCTTCGACCTCGAGGTCGAGCTCGATGTCGCCGGCCTCGCGCCGCAGCTCACCTGGGGCACCAGCCCCGAGGACGCGATCGCAGTCGACGCAACGATCCCCGCCGCCAAGCCAGAGGCGCTCGAGTACATGGGGCTCGCCGCCGGCCGCCCGCTCGCGGGCACCCGCATCGACCGGGTGTTCATCGGCTCGTGCACCAACTCGCG
>JBAUTD010000178.1:0-4078 GCA_049582045.1 Burkholderiales bacterium | reverse complement strand
GAACAGCAGCGCCGCGCCGAGCGCGGCCGCGACGCCGCGGCGGGAGACGTTCTGGTCGTGCGGACCCATGGCGCCCGATTATCGCCCGGCGAAGCTTTGATCTGACGCAACACTCCGCCGGCGCAGGCGCCTAGGCTGGTGACAGACCCTGGCACAAGCGGGAACCCGAATTGCGAGCAGTCTCGATCCTGGCCGTTGCGGCGCTCGCCGCGTGCAGCAGCCTGCTGCCGCGCGGAGAGCAGCTGACCTACAGCCCCTGGCAGAGCTTCGCCGAAGCGCAGCAGACTTTCGACCGCATCGTTCCGCACCGGACCACCGTCGCCGAGCTGAAGGAGATGAAGCTCGACCCGAAGGCGAACCCGAACATCGTCATCCTGAATTACTCCGACATCCTGCGCCGCTTCCTGCCCAGCCCCTCGATCAACTCGCATGACCTCGACCCCGGCGTGCAGGAATGCATCGCCGCCAAGAGCGCCTGCGAGGGCTACGAGGTCAACCAGCAGACCATCAAGCGCAAGCGCTACGGCAATTTCCTCGCCGACCTGTTCAACTTCCGGCGCAAGACCGACGTCTCGGGCTACCGCTTCAACGGCGTGCTGCTGATCAAGGACGGCGTGGTGATCTACAAGCTCACCGGCGGGCAGCCGGCGATCCACGAGTACGAGGAAACCGTCAATCCGCTGGGGCCGTTCCAGAGCGGCACCGCGGTGACCGGCGGACTCGTCCCCTAGCCGGGCGGGCGCCGCCGCGACCCACGCTTCGACGGCTCAGGCCGCGTCGGACCACTCGAGCGCGTCGTCGGTCTCCCACACCGCGAGATATTCCTTCAGCGTGTCGAGCTCCCCGCTGCGCGGCTCGATGACGAGCGTGCGCCGCTCGCGGTCGTAGTCGACGGTGTCGCCGAAGGTCCTGATCAGGTCGCTCGCGACCTCCATCTCCGCCACCGACAGCCAGTCCGCGAACGTGATGCGCAAGCGCGTGGTCATCCGTCCAGCTTACTCGCTGCAACTCCGCGCTACTTTATCCGCGCGTCCTTTCCTGCTCGAACGGGCGCGGCGCCCCGCCGTAAATCCGGTCGAGAATCTGCGTCTCGCGCGTCTGGATGGTGTCCAGGAAGTGCTTCGAGTCCTTCATCTGCCTGAAGGCGCGGAAACCTCGCTCGAGGAAGTCCTGCAGCTCGCCGCATCCGGCCGCCTTGGCCGGTCCGCGCATGCTGCGCAACATCGCGTACAGCATCGGCTTGCGCACCAGCTGCGCCAGGTCCTCGCCGACTTCCCTGATCAGCTCGATCTGGTGCTTGCGCTGCGCGTGCTTGTCGCAGCGCCGATAGGCTTGGGCGTAGGCGTCCTCGCTCAGCTCGTCGCCCACGCCGAGCTCGTTCACGAGCACGTCCAGCAGCTGCGCGTCCAGCTCCTCGCTCAGCGCGTCGAGCTCGACCGCGAGACCCACCCCGTGCAGGGCTGCGTCGGGGAGGACTTTCGACATCACGGGCAGCACCCGCTCCAGGCCCGCGTCGCGCCCGCTGGTGTCCTTCAGGCCGTACAGGTCGCTCAGGAAGAACTCGGCCGCGGGGCGGTACTCTTCGTCGTGCAGCAGGTCGTCGTAGGTGCGCGACAGGCGCGCCGCCTGCCAGCGCCGCAGCCACAGCCGCTGCGCCGCGCGCTCGGGGCTCGCCTCGTGCTCGTGGCGCAGCGACTTGACCCTCTCGATCTGCTCGCGCAGGAAATCCGCGATGTCGCTCATGCCCGGCCCGCGGTCCGCGCCCGGCCGCTCGCCGCTTCCTGCTCCCTGATCTCGCGGCGCAGGATCTTGCCGACGTTGGTCTTGGGCAGCGGCTCGTCGCGGAACACCACCTCCTTGGGCACCTTGTAGCCGCCCAGGTGCTTGCGGCAGTGCGCGATCAGCCCCTCGGCGGTCAGCCGCGGGGACTTGGGCACCACCACCAGCCGCACGCGCTCGCCGGAGCGCTCGTCGGGCATGCCGATCGCGGCGGCCTCCAGCACTTCGGGGTGGCTCATCGCGACGTCTTCCACCTCGTTCGGGTAGACGTTGAACCCGGACACCAGGATCATGTCCTTCTTGCGGTCGACCAGCTTGACGTAGCCCCGCTCGTCGATGAAGCCCATGTCGCCGGTGCGCAGCCACCCGTCGGCGGTGAGCACCTTCGCGGTCTCGTCGGGCCGGTTCCAGTAGCCTTTCATCACCTGCGGCCCGCGCACGCAGATCTCGCCGGTCTCGCCCAGCGGCAGCTCATTGCCGGCGTCGTCGCGGATGCTCACCTCGGTGGAGGGCACCGGCAGGCCGATCGAGCCGCTGAATTCCAGCACGTCGAGCGGGTTGGCGCACACGATGGGCGAGGTCTCGGTGAGGCCGTAGCCTTCGATCAGCGGGATGCCGAACAGCTGCTGCCAGCGCTCGGCCACCGCGCGCTGCACCGCCATGCCGCCGCCGACCGCGAGCTTGAGCGCGCCGGCGTTGATCTCCTTGATCCCCGGCGCGTTGAGCAGCGCGTTGAACAGGGTGTTGACGCCGGTGATGACGGTGAACGGGACCTTCTTCAGCTCCTTGACGAAGCCCGGGATGTCGCGCGGATTCGTGATCAGGATGTTGTGCGCGCCGAGCTTCATGAAGGTGAGCAGGTTCGCGGTGAGCGAGAACACGTGGTAGAGCGGCAGCGCGGTGATGATCGTCTCGGCGCCCTCCTGCAGATTGCGGCTGATCCAGGCCGAGGTCTGCTCCAGGTTCGCGACCATGTTGCCGTGGGTCAGGATGGCGCCTTTGGGCACGCCGGTCGTGCCGCCGGTGTACTGAAGAAAGGCGATGTCGTCGGGGCCGACCTGGACGTCGGCCAGCGGGCGCCTGCCGAGCTCGAGCGCGAGCGTGAGGCCGACCGCGTCGGGGATGCGCCAGTCGGGCACCATCCGCTTCAGGTACTTCACCGCCAGGTTCGTCACCATGCCCATCGGAAACGACAGCAGGTCGCCGATCCGCGTCACGACCACGTGCGGCACCGGCGTTCGCTCGAGCGCCTCCTGCACGGTGTGCGCGAAGTTCTCCAGCACCACGATCACCTTGGCGCCCGAGTCCGCGAGCTGGTGCTGCAGCTCGCGCGGCGTATACAGCGGATTGATGTTCACCACCGTCATGCCGGCGCGCAGCGCGCCGAACAGGGTCACCGGGTACTGCAGCAGGTTGGGCATCATGATCGCCACCCGGTCGCCCTTGGCCAGCCCCGGCAGCTGCTGCAGATAGGCGCCGAAGGAGCGGCTCATCGCATCGAGCTGCCCGTAGGTGATCGTGGCGCCCATGTTGCTGAACGCGGGCAGGTCCCGGTAGCGCGCGCAGCTCTGCTCCAGGATGTCCTTCAGCGACGCGTAGGCCCGGACGTCGATTTCGGCCGGGACTCCCTGCGGGTAGTTTTTCAGCCAGATCTTGTCCATGGTGGGGAGGCGGACTTGCGACGATCCTCTCCTGTATACGCCGCGCGCACCGCGCCGGTTTGACGAATGTCAAGCTGCAGGCCCGCACAAGGTGCATAGTTCAATCGACTTCCGGGCACAGACGGAAGAGGTCGATTGAATTTCTCGAATTCGCAGATGGAGACGAAGATGACACAGAAGCTCAAGGCAGCGGCGGGTGACGGCAAGTTCGGCCAGGTGGTGATGAGCTCCGCTCACCAGATCTGGCTCGCGGGGCTGGGCGCTTTCGCCAGGGCGCAGTCCGAGGGCGGGAAGATGTTCGACTCGCTGGTGAAGGAAGGCGAGGCGGTCCAGACGCGCACCGGCAAGGCCGCGAGCGCGCAGGTGGCGCGGTTGAGCAAGAACGCCGCGGGAACCTGGGACAAGCTCGAGCAGGTGTTCGAGGACCGCGTGTCGAAGTCGCTCAATCGGCTCGGCGTGCCGAGCTACGGCGACATCCAGGCGCTTTCCAAGCACGTGAACGAGCTGAACGCGAACGTGCGAATGCTCGTGAAGCAGAGCAAGGGCGGGGCCGGCAAGCGTACCGGCAAGGCCGCCTCCAAGCCGGGCAAGGCCGCTACGCCGCCGGCGTAACGGCGCGCCATGCTTAGGGCGCACGC
>JBAUTD010000177.1:0-2640 GCA_049582045.1 Burkholderiales bacterium | reverse complement strand
GCGCGCCCTCGAGCGCGCACGCGGCCTCGGCCATCAACAGGCCCAGGCCGTGCTGTTCGCCCGGCAAGGTCGAAAGCAGCACCTTGGGCGCGCCCCCCGCGGTGGGGACCTGCGCGATCGCCTGACGCAACACGCCCTGCATCTGCTCGGTGAACAGATGCTCCTCGAAAACCTCGATCTCGCCCCGCATCCAGGCCTCTCCCACCAGCGTGGCGAGCGGCGCCGCGGTCTCGGTGACGAAACTGAACAGCCCGTCGCGCACCACCGCCTGCGCGAGCTCGCGCCGCAGCTCGGTGGTCTGGTGCGTCTTGACCAGGTAGAGCGCGAGGTCGTGCAGGGTGCTGCGCGCCGCCGGCGGCTCTCCGGCCGCGAGCGCCTGCAGCTCCCCCGGCGGCAAGGCGAAGATCCGCCCCGGGCGCATGCCCTGGTCCATCAGGCGGCGGATCATGCGCAGCCGCCCGACCTGGGCGGCGGGGTAGACCCGCTCGCCGAAGGCGTTGCGGATCGGCATCGGAAAGCCGTAGCGCCGCTCCCAGACCCGCAGCGCGTCCTTGGAAATTCCGGTCTCGCGCTCGACCGCCGCGATCGACAGGCCACCCCCAGGTGCTTCTTCTTTACTCATTTGTCTAAGACAATATGTTGACAGAAAGCTCGCTCGACGCCATGATCTCACAAAATCGTTCGTTTTGACTAGGACAAAATAGGATGGCACTTCGAATTGCGGTCGTCGGCTCGGGGATCTCCGGCTTGGCTGCGGCCTGGCTGCTCGGTCGGCGTCATACGGTCACTTTGTTCGAAGCGAATACTTACCTTGGCGGCCACACTCATACCGTGGTCGTCACCCTGGGCGGGGTCAGCCACCCGGTCGACACCGGGTTTCTGGTCTTCAACCGCGAAACTTATCCCAACCTGGTGCGGCTGTTCGAGACGCTCGGAATCGAAGCGGCCAGGAGCGAGATGAGCTTCAGCCTGTCGCTCGAGGAGCCGGCGATCGAATGGTCCGGCACCAGCCTGGGCAGCCTGTTCGCACAGCCGCGCAACCTGCTGCGGCCGCGCTTCCTGGGCATGCTGCGCGAGATCCTGCGCTTCAACCGGGAAGCCGCGCGCGCGGCGCACGACGCGGGCGGTCCCACGCTGGGCGAATTCCTCGTGCGCGGCGGCTACGGCGCGCAGTTCCGCGACTGGTACCTGCTGCCGATGGCGGCGGCGATCTGGTCCTGCCCGACCCGGGCCATGCTCGCCTTTCCGTTCGCCAGCTTCGCGCGCTTCTTCCGCAATCACGGACTGCTCGCGCTCTCGGGCCGGCCGCAGTGGTACACGGTCGCGGGCGGCGCGCGCCGCTACGTCGAGCGCATGGCGCGCGCATTGCCGGACGTCCGCCTCGCCACGCCGGTCGAGTCCGTGCGGCGCGACGCTTCGGGGGTGCGCATCCGCGGCGAGCACTTCGATTCGCTGGTGCTCGCCTGCCACGCGGACCAGGCGCTTGGAATCCTCGGCGAAGACGCGAGCGCCGGCGAACGGGCCGTCCTCGGCGCGATTCCCTATCAGCGCAACCGCGCGCTGCTGCACACCGACGCGACGCTGCTGCCGCGGCGGCGCCGCGTGTGGTCGGCCTGGAACTACTCCGCCGGCCGCGAAGGTCCCGACGGCCGTCCGGTGGCGGTGCACTACCTGCTCAATCGCCTGCAGCCGCTGCCCTTCGCCGAGCCGGTGATCGTGTCGCTCAACCCGCACCGCGCACCCGAGCCACGGCGCGTGCTGGGCCAATTCGACTACGAGCACCCGGTGTTCGACGCGCGCTCGCTCGCGGCGCAGGCGAAGCTCGCCGACATCCAGGGCGGGCAGCGCACCTGGTACTGCGGCGCGTGGACTCGATACGGCTTCCACGAGGACGGACTGCGCTCCGCCCTTGCGGTCGCCTACCGCTTCGGCATCACGGCGCCCTGGTTGTGGGGGGCAGAACCCGCGCGGCATGGCGAGCAGGAGCGCGCCGCCGCATGAGCGCCGAGATCGTTTTCGGGCAGGTGATGCACCGGCGGCTGCGGCCAGTGGAGAACCGATTCGCCTACCGCGTGTTCTTCCTGCGCCTGCCGCTCACGCACCTGGAAGCCTGCGCCAACGCGCTGTTCTCGATCGGGCGCCCGAACCTGTTCAGCCTGCGCTACCGCGACCACGGCGCGCGCGACGGCTCGCACCCGCTCGGGTGGATCCGCGCGCTGCTCGCCGAGCAGGGCCTGGGCTGCGCCGACGGCGAGGTCTGGCTGCAGACCTTTCCGCGCGTGCTCGGGTACGTTTTCAATCCGGTGAGCTTCTGGTTCTGCGAGGATCGCGCGGGACGCACGCGCGCCGTTCTGGCCGAGGTCAACAACACCTTCGGCGAGCGCCACTGCTATCTGCTGGCGCACCCGGACCGGCGCCCGATCGCCGACGGCGACGAATTCGCCGCGCGCAAGGCGCTGCACGTCTCGCCTTTCTGCACGCTCGCAGGCGGCTACCGCTTCCGCTTCCGCAACGCCGGGCGCCTGCGCATGGCGCGCATCGACTACGCGGACGAGGGCGGGCCGCTGCTGCTCACCAGCATTGCAGGCAGCGCGCGCGAGCTCGACGCGGCGCGCCTCGCGCGCGCCTTCGTCACCCACC
>JBAUTD010000176.1:0-1624 GCA_049582045.1 Burkholderiales bacterium | reverse complement strand
CTCGGGCGGCGGCCTGCGCCTGACGCACGACGCCCGGCTCGCCGGCCGCCCGCTGACGCTGACGGTCGGCGGCGAGTACGAGACCATGGACCAGCGCCGCAAAGGCTTCGTCAACGACTTCGGCGTCTTCGGCGCGCTGCGGCGCGACGAGGACGACACCGTCTCGAGCAGCGCGGTCTATGCGCAGGCCGAATGGCATTTCGCCGAGAAGTGGATCGCCATGGGCGGGGTGCGCGCGAACCGCGTCTCGTTCGGCTCGACCGATTACTACATCGTTCCCGGGACGCTCAACCTCGACGACAGCGGCAGCCGCGACTTCAACGCGACCACGCCCGCGCTGGGCATCCTGTATCGGCTGGCCCCCGCGACCAGCCTGTACGCGAACTACGGGCAGGGTTTCGAAACCCCGACTTTCTCCGAGATGGCCTACAACTCGAGCGGCGCGCCGGGGCTCAACTTCGGGCTCGAGCCGCAGAAGAGCCGCAGCACCGAGGCCGGGATCAAGACCCTGGTCGGGACGCACCTGCGCCTGAACGCCGCGCTGTACGACGTCGAGACCCACGACGAGATCGTGGTCGACACCAACGCCGGCGGCCGCACGACCTACAAGAACGCGGGCCGCACGCGCCGCAGCGGCATCGAGCTCGGCGCCGACGCGACTCTGCCGCATGGCTTCGACGCATCGCTCGCCTGGACCGTGCTCGACACCAAGGTGCTGGACGGCTACACCAGCTCGAGCGGCAACGTCGCGGCGGGCAACGTGCTGCCCGGCGTGCCGCGCGCGAGCCTGTACGGCGCGCTGCGCTGGCGCCACGTGCCGAGCGGCTTCACCGCCGTGCTCGAGGCGCAGCACCGCTCGCGCATCGCGGTGGACGACATCAACTCCGACTATGCCGACGGCTACACCATCGCCAATCTCGCGCTCGGCTTCGCGCAGCGCGCGGGCGAATGGCGCCTGTCGGAGTTCGTGCGGGTGGACAACCTCGCCGACAAGCAGTACATCGGCTCGGTGATCGTGAACGAGTCGAACAAGCGCTTCTTCGAGCCCGCGCCCGGGCGCAACTCGATGATCGGCGTACAGGCGAAGCTGCCGCTCTAGCCTCAGTTGAAAGTCATCCCGCCGTTGACGGCCACGGTCTGGCCGGTCATGTAGGCGTTGCCGGCCAGCATCACCACCACCTGCGCCACCTCCTCGCCGGTGCCCAGGCGCCCGAGCGGGATCCTGGCTTCGCTCTCGGCGCGGTGCGGCGCGGTCATGTCGCTCTCGATCTGCGACGGCGCGACCGCGTTCACCGTGACGCCGTCCTTGACCAGGCGCGCGGCGTAGCCGCGGGTGAGGCCCTCCATCCCCGCCTTGGAGGCGTTGTAGTGCGCCCCGACGATGCCCGCGCCGCGCGCGGCGCCGGAGGAGACGTTGACGATGCGGCCCCAGCGCCGCTCGCGCATGCCGCGCCACACCGCCTGGGTGCACAGGAACGCCGACTTGAGATTGACCGCGAGCGTGCGGTCGAAATCGGCTTCGGTCAGCTCTTCCAGCCCGCGCCGCAGCGCGATGCCGGCGTTGTTGACCAGGATGTCGACCGGCCCGAGCGTCGACTCGACCGCCGCGACCATGCGCGCGACC
>JBAUTD010000175.1:0-5659 GCA_049582045.1 Burkholderiales bacterium | reverse complement strand
TCAGGGGTCGGGCGGGTTGCGGCGCACGGCAGCTGGCACAACCCGATGCCGGGCCGGGCGCGCGTTGGGAAACGGGAGACGACATGAACGCGACACGACAGCTCCGCGATCTGGGGCAAAGCCTCTGGCTCGACAACATTACGCGCGGGCTGCTGACGAGCGGCACCCTCGGCCGCTACATCAGCGAGTTTGCGGTGTCTGGGCTCACCTCGAACCCCACCATCTTCGATCACGCGATCAAGGAGGGTGATTTCTACGACGCCGCCATACGCGAGAAGGCGCTCGCGGGCAAGTCTGGCGAGGCGTTGTTCTTCGAACTGGCCCTGGAGGACCTGACCCGGGCGGCGGATCTGTTCCGTCCAATTCACAACGCCACCGGCGGCGTGGACGGCTGGGTGTCGCTGGAGGTATCGCCATTGCTTGCGGACGACAGCGCCGGCACCATCAAGGCGGCGGCGCAACTTCATGCGCGCGCTCAGCGGCCAAATCTTTTCATCAAGATCCCCGGTACCCGCGCCGGCCTTCCCGCGATCGAGGAATCGATCTTCGCCGGCGTGCCGGTAAACGTCACGCTGCTGTTCTCGCGCGAGCACTACCTCGCGGCGGCCGAAGCGTACATGCGCGGCATCGAGCGCCGCATCGCGGCGGGTCTCGATCCGAAGGTCGGTTCCGTGGCATCGATCTTCGTCAGCCGGTGGGACGTCGCGGTCAAGGACAAGGTTCAGGCGCAGTTCCGCAATCGCCTCGGCATTGCCATCGCGATGCGAACGTACAAAGCCTACCGCGATTTGCTGGCCTCGCCGCGCTGGCAGAAACTCGCCGCTTCCGGCGCGCGGCCGCAGCGCCTGCTGTGGGCCAGCACCGGAACCAAGGATCCCGTAGCGTCGGACGTTCTTTACGTCCAGGCGCTGGCGGCTCCCGAGACGATCAACACCATGCCCGAGAAGACGCTGCTCGCCTTTGCCGATCACGGGCAGGTGACCGACGCCATGCGATTCGACGGCGGCAGCGCCGAAGTCGTGCTCGCGGAATTCAACCGCGAAGGCGTCGACGATGAAGCGCTTGCCGCCGATCTCCAGCGCGAAGGCACTGCAGCTTTCGCCAAGTCGTGGCGTGACCTGATGGTCCGCATCGGCTCGAAAAGCGAACGGCTGACAGAGTCCCGTCAGGCATGAGCCGCGCGAGACCATTACTCCGCCGTTTCCGATTTGTGTTCGCTGGCGCACGGACCGCCCCGGGCGGAAGCGGAGAATGATGCGGGGTTGGAAATCACCACAAAAGGACAAACCATGGCTGACAACAACGCAGTGGTGGGAATCTACAATTCCCACACCGATGCGGAGGCGAGCATCAAGGAACTCCAGCGATCGGGGTTCAACATGAAGAAGCTGTCCATCGTGGGTAAGGACTATCACACCGAAGAGCATGTCGTCGGCTACTACAACACCGGTGACCGCATGAAGGTGTGGGGCAAACTGGGGGCCTTCTGGGGCGGCTTGTGGGGCTTGCTGTTCGGGTCGGCCCTGTTCATCATCCCGGGTATCGGTCCACTGGTCGTATTGGGGCCACTGGTTGGCTGGATTGTCGGCGCACTGGAAGGCGCCGTGGTGATGGGGGGCCTGAGCGCCCTGGGCGCCGCGCTATACGGCATCGGCATTCCCAAGGACAGCATCATGAAATACGAGACGGCCCTCAAGTCCGACAAGTTCCTGGTCATCGCGCACGGCACAGCGGACGAGGTGGCCAAGGCCAAGAGCATCCTCAAGACGACCGGCGCGGCGGAAATAGACGCTCACGCAGAGGCCCTGGCGACAACCTAGGTCTGCGCCAGGCGTGGCCGGCCAATCGGCAGGTGTCCATGGAGGCAAGCCCGTTCGCAGGCAAGCCGGTCACACCGGCAATGCTGGTCGACGTGCCCAGGCTGGTCACGGCCTACTACACGGGCCTGCCCGACGCTTCCGTACCGGCGCAGCGGGTTGCGTTCGGCACCTCGGGCCATCGCGGCTGCGCTTTCGAGAGCTCTTTTAACGAGCGGCACGTTCTGGCCATCAGCCAGGCCATCTGCGACTACCGCAAGCGGCAGAACATAGGCGGTCCGCTCTACCTCGGTATCGACACGCATGCGCTGTCCGTGCCGACGTGCGCGAGTGCGCTCGAAGTGCTGGCGGCCGACGGCGTCGAAGTCATGCTCGCGGACAGGGACGAATACACCCCCACGCCCGTCATTTCCCACGCGATCCTGACCTACAACCGCGCTCGCAGCGCAGGCCTTGCCGACGGCATCGTCATCACGCCCTCGCACAACCCGCCCAATGGCGGGCCGGCGGATAACGACGTCACGCAGTGGATCGAAGATAGAGCCAATACCCTTCTGGAAAGCGGCTTGCAGGGCGTGAAGCGAATTCCCCACGCAAAGGCGTTGCGCGCCCCCACGACGCACCAGCACGACTATCTCAGTGCATATGTGAGCGACCTCGCCAACATCCTCGACATGGATGCGATCCGCGGCGCCGATCATCTGCGCCGCATCCTGGCCGAAGCACAGACCATCGTCGGCGCTGCCCTGGAGCAGCGGCCATGAGCGAACACGCACGGGCCAGCCACCCCCTGTTCGGCCTTCTGCCCGCCGACGTAGAGGGATTCGAGCCCCTCGCAGAGCTCGCCCTGGACATGCGCTCGTCCTGGAACCATGCCACCGACCAGGTGTGGCGGCAGCTGGATCCCGTGTTGTGGGAGCTCACGCACAATCCCTGGGGCATCCTGCAGACGGTCTCCCGGGATCAAATCGAGCGCGTGTCAGCCGATCCCGCCTTCCGCAAGAGCGTCGACGAGCTGGTGCGAGCCAGGCGCCAGGCGGCAGAGGCGCCGGCGTGGTTTCAGCAGTCCTACTCGCAATCCGCGCTGAGCTGTGTTGCGTATTTCAGCATGGAATTCATGTTGAGCGAAGCCTTGCCCATCTACTCGGGGGGGCTCGGCAACGTGGCCGGCGATCAGCTCAAGGCCACCAGTGATCTGGGCGTGCCGGTGGTCGGGGTGGGGTTGCTGTACCAGCAGGGCTATTTCCGCCAGGTGATCGACAAGGGCGGAGCGCAACAGGCGCTTTTCCCCTACAACGATCCCGGACAGTTGCCGATCACGCCGCTGCGCCAGAAAAACGGCGAGTGGTTGCGGCTGGAGATCGAATTGCCCGGTTACTCGGTCTGGCTGCGCGCCTGGCAGGTCCAGGTCGGCAGAGGCAAACTCTATCTGCTCGACAGCAACGACGCGGCGAACATCCCCGCTCATCGGGGGATTACCAGCGAGCTGTACGGCGGCGGGCCCGAGCTGCGCCTCAAGCAGGAACTGCTGCTCGGGATCGGCGGCTGGCGGCTGCTCGCCGCACTCGGCATCCGGCCGGAAGTCTGCCACTTGAATGAGGGGCACGCGGCCTTTGCGGTACTTGAGCGCGCGCGCAGTTTCATGCAGGAGAGCGCGCAGCCCTTCGAGGTCGCGCTGGCCGTCACCCGGGCGGGGAATCTCTTTACGACGCACACGGCGGTCCCCGCAGGCTTCGATCGCTTCGCTCCGGCCCTCATCGAGCAATATCTCGGTGGCTATGCCGAGCAGAAGCTCGACCTGACCCTCCACGATCTGCTGGCGCTGGGCCGCAGCAATCCGAACGATTCGTCGGAACCCTTTAACATGGCGTATCTGGCGCTGCGCGGAAGCGGAGCGGTGAACGGCGTGAGTCGCTTGCACGGGCAGGTGAGCCGGCGCATCTTTCTGCCGCTCTTTCCGCACTGGCCGGAGGACGAAGTGCCGATCGGACACGTCACCAACGGCATCCACGTGCCGACCTGGGACTCGGCCCCGGCCGATGATCTCTGGACGCAAGCCTGCGGCAAAGACCGCTGGCGGGGGACGACGGATTCCCTGGAGCAGAGCATACGCTGCGTCTCCGACGCCAGTCTCTGGCAATTCCGCACCGCGGCGAGCACGGCGCTTGTCGAATACGCTCGCAAGCGATTGTCCCGCCAGCTGGCCGCGTCGGGCGCCGTGCCCGAGGCGGTCGAAGCTGCGAAGCACCTGTTCGATCCGAACACGTTGACGCTGGGTTTCGCCCGCCGTTTCGCGACCTACAAGAGGCCGAACCTGCTGCTGCACGACCCGGAGCGGCTGCTGCGCCTGTTGAGCAATCCGCAGCGTCCGGTGCAGCTCATCATGGCCGGCAAGGCTCATCCGGCAGACCAGGCAGGGCAGGCCCTGATCCGGCAATGGACGCACTTCATCCGTCGGCCCGAGGTGCGCCCCCACGCGATTTTCCTCAGCGACTACGACATGCTCCTGACCGAGCACCTGGTGCAGGGCGTGGACGTCTGGCTCAACACGCCGCGGCGCCCCTGGGAGGCCTGTGGAACCAGCGGCATGAAGGTACTCGTCAACGGCGGCATCAACCTGTCGGAACTGGACGGCTGGTGGGCGGAGGCCTACGCGCCCGAAATCGGCTGGGCGTTGGGGGACGGCCGGGAACATGGCGATGACCCGGCCTCGGACGCCGTCGAAGCCGAGGCGCTCTACGACCTGCTCGAGCGCGAGGTGATCCCCGAGTTCTATACCCGCGACGATCAGGGCATCCCCGGCGCCTGGGTGGCGCGGATGCGAGAAAGCATGGCGCGCCTGACGCCGCGCTTTTCCACCAACCGCGCGGTGCGCGAATACACCGAGCAACACTACCTCCCGGCGGCGACGTCCTATCTCGCGCGGGCCGTCGATAAAGGCGCGATCGGCGCCAAAATGATCGATTGGCGGCATGCGCTGGACCAGAACTGGTCCGCGCTGCGTTTCGGCGAAGTGAAGCTGGAGACCGACGGCGAGCACCACGTATTCGAGGTTCAGGTTTATCTCGATGATCTCGATCCGAAGGCCGTGCGGGTCGAGCTCTTTGCCAATGGCGTCAACGGCAGCACACCGGAGCGGGTCGAGATGGAGCGCCTGCGGCAACTGGTGGGCGCAACAGGCGGCTACGCCTATCGCGCGATGGTGCCTGCAGCCCGGCCGGCGACGGACTATACGGCGCGCGTGATACCGAATTTCTCCGGTGCAATGGTACCGCTGGAAGCCCCCCAGATCCTGTGGCAGCGGTGACCCGCTCAATAAGGAGGTGCAATGTTGAAAGGTATTTTTCTGGGAGTCGCATTGACGCTGGTCGTTGCCCTGACCGGCGCTTACGCTCTGGTTCGAAGCGGACTCATTCCTGCCAATGCCGATGCAAAGCCCGGTTGGCTGGAAACCTGGGCAGCCGGTACCTCGTTGGATGCGACCTTGGATCGCTACGCGCCGAAGGGCGACAATCCGGTGTCGCCGACCGACCAGAATCTACTCGATGGCGTGCAACTCTTCGCGCAGAACTGCGCGGTTTGCCATGGTGCTGCGAAGGGTGCCGCCGCACCGTCTCCAATAGCAAAAGGCGAGTATCCGAAGCCGCCGCAACTGGCGACCGATGGGGTCGAGGACGACCCGGAAGGCTATTCGTTCTGGAAGATCAAGCACGGCGTTCGGCTAACGGGCATGCCTTCGTTCGGGTACTCCCTCAGCGACCGGCAGATCTGGACGCTGGCGCTGTTCCTGAAGCACATGGACAAGCTGCCGCCCGCGGCAAAGCAGGCTTGGCAGCAAGTCC
>JBAUTD010000174.1:0-2976 GCA_049582045.1 Burkholderiales bacterium | reverse complement strand
TGGACGTGTTCGGCGCGCCGCTCGACGGCGGGCCGCCGCTCGCGCGCGAGAAGCTGCGTGCAGTGTCGCAGCCGCCGGCGCGGCTGTCCGAGGTAAGAGGCCCGGTGGCGATCCTCGAGACCGGGATCAAGGTGATCGACCTCCTGTGCCCGTTCGTCCAGGGCGGCAAGACGGGCCTGTTCGGCGGCGCCGGCGTGGGCAAGACGGTGCTGATCATGGAGTTCATGCATGCCATCGCGTCGCTGCACCAGGGCGTGTCGGTGTTCGCCGGCGTGGGCGAGAGGATCCGCGAGGCGCACGAGCTGTGGCGCGAGATGCAGGCCGCGAAGGTGCTGCCGAGCACGGTGCTGGTGTTCGGCCAGATGGACGAGTCGCCCGGGGTGCGCTTCCGCGCCGGCGCGACCGCGCTGACCTACGCCGAGTACTTGCGCGACACGCTCGGCAAGGAAGTGCTGGTGCTGATGGACAACGTGTTCCGCTTCGTGCAGGCGGGCAGCGAGATCTCCGGCCTGCTCGGGCGCATGCCGGCCACGGTCGGCTACCAGCCGACGCTTCTGACCGAGGTGGCCGACCTCGAGGAGCGCATCGCATCGACCCGCACCGGGACCATCACCGCGGTGCAGGCGGTGTACGTGCCGGCCGACGACATGACCGACCCGGCGGTGAGCGCGATCCTGGCGCACCTGGACACGCTGGTGATCCTGTCGCGCGAGCAGGCGGGCCGCGGCATCTACCCGGCGGTCGACCCGCTGCAGTCGCAAAGCCACCTGCTCGACCGGCGCGTGGTCGGCGACCGCCATTACGAGGTCGCGCGCGCGGTGCGCGAGCACCTGGCGCGCTACCAGGAGCTGCAGGACATCATCGCCATGCTCGGTATGGAGGCGCTGTCGGAGGACGACCGGCAGATGGTGCAGCGCGCGCGCCGCCTGCAGCGCTACCTCAGCCAGCCCTTCCACGTCGTCGCCGAGCACACCGGTATGCAGGGGGTCTCGGTCCCGCTGGAGCGCACGCTCGCCGACTGCGAGGCCTTCCTCGCCGGCAAGCACGACTCGACGCCCGAGGAGAAGTGCTACATGCGGGGGGCGATGTCGTGACTGCGTTCGTACTGCACCTTCAGTCGGCCACCCAGTACGCGAAGCTGGACGACGCCGAGAGCTTCGTCGCGCGCGACGCCTCGGGCGCGTTCGGCCTGCTGGCGCGTCACGAGCGCATGATGACCGCGCTCGGCTTCGGCCTGGCGCGGATCCGCACGACGGGGGGCGCATGGCGCTACGTCGCGCTCCCCGGCGGCCTGGCGTACTTCGCCGACGGCGAGCTCTACGTCTGCACGCGCCGCTTCGTTCTGGGCGACGACTACCGCACCGTCTCCGAGGCGGTCGAGCAGACGTTGCGGGCCGAGGAGTCGGCGCTCACGAGCCTCAAGCAGAGCGTCAACCGGCTCGAGCACGAGATGATGCGCCGCATGTGGCGCCTGAACTGGCAGGAGGTCTGAGGCCATGCCCGAAGGCGATGACAAGCAGCTGCGCAAGGCGGTCGAGCGCGAGGCCGGCCGGCTGCAGCGCGCCGAGCGCGAGCGCTCGCGCCTGATCGCGCAGACCGTGTATCTCGGCAGCCTGGCGCTGATGTTCGTGGTGCCGGTGGTGGCGGGCGCCTACCTCGGACGCTGGATCGACGGCATGTTCGCCGGCTACTCGATCCGCTTCACCGTGAGCCTGATCGTGCTCGGGGTGGCGATCGGCGCAGTCAACGTCTACCTGTTCGTGCGGGAGCGGCGCTGATGGGAAGCGGCGAAACGATGCTCTTCCACTTCGGGCCGCTCGCTATCAGCGTCACGGTGGCCACGACCTGGGGGCTGATGCTCGTGCTCGGCCTGTTCAGCGCGCTCGCGACCCGGCGCCTGCGCGGCGAGCCGGGCATGCTGCAGAGCGCGCTCGAGGGCGCGGTTCTCGCGCTCGAGGCGGCGATCGCGTCCGTGTTCCCGCAGCGCCCGCGCATGCTGCTTCCGTTCGTCGGCACCCTGTGGGTTTTCCTGGTGGCGGCGAACCTGCTCGGCATCGTGCCGGGGCTGCATTCGCCCACCCGCGACCTCTCGCTCACCGCCGCGCTCGCGCTGCTGGTGTTTCTCTCGGTGCACTGGTACGGCATCCGCTCGGACGGGCTGCGCAACTACCTGCGCCACTACCTGTCGCCCAACCCGATCATGTTCCCGTTCCACGTCATGAGCGAGCTCTCGCGCACCGTCGCGCTCGCGGTGCGCCTGTTCGGCAACATGGCGAGCCTGGAGATGGCCGCGCTGATGGTGCTGCTGCTGGCCGGGTTCCTGGTCCCGGTGCCGATACTTCTGCTGCACGTGATCGAGGCGCTGGTGCAGGCCTACATCTTCGGCATGCTCGCGCTGGTGTACATCGCGGGCGGAATTCAATCCCAGGAGCTGACCAAGGAAAAAAAGGAGTCCCGCACATGACCGCAACAGGATGGCTCGTCATCGTTTCAAGCGCCGCCGCGCTGCTCGCGATCGCGATCGGGGTGATCGGCCCGGCGATCGCGATGGGGCGCGCGATCTCGCAGGCGCTGGACGCGCTCGCGCGCCAGCCCGAGCTCGAGAACTCGATCACCCGAACGCTTTTCATCGGCCTGGCGATGATCGAGTCGCTCGCGATCTACGTGCTGGTGATCGTGCTGATCGTGCTGTTCCGCAACCCGCTGCTCGAATACCTGCTGAAGTGACGCCACGGTGACGCCATGCAACTCGATCTGACCAGCTTCGTCCTCGAGCTGATCAACTTCGCGGTCCTGGTCTGGATCCTGCACCGCTTCCTGTACAAGCCGGTGCTGGCCGCAATCGACCGGCGCCGTGCGGCGGTCGAGAAGTCGCTTGCGCAGGCGAAGACGGCGCGCGACGAGGCCGCGGCGCTGAAAGACCAGGTCGAGGAGCGGCTCGCGAGCTGGGAGCGCGAGCGCGCCGAGGCCAAGAGC
>JBAUTD010000173.1:0-3312 GCA_049582045.1 Burkholderiales bacterium | reverse complement strand
GGTCGCGCGCGATCTCGCGCTCGCGGCCTTCGAGCGCCACGCCGGCGAACAGCTTCGCGAGCGCCTCGACCGGCTGCGCGCCGTAGTCGGCGATCGACCTGTCGCGCCAGGTCACCGCGAGCGCCTCGGGGTTGAGCCGCTTGCCGCCGCAGTCGGGGCAGGCCTCGTCGACCTCGAGCCACTCGATCCAAGAGTCGAGCACGTGGTCCTCGGCGCCGGTGCGCGAGCGCTCCTCGTCCCAGCCGACCTCGGCGATCTTGAGGCCGGTGCCGTAGCAGGCGGCGCACCATCCGTGCTTGGAGTTGTACGAGAACAGCCGCGGGTCGAGCTCGGCGAAGCTGCGCCCGCACGAGGGGCAGGCGCGCTTGGTCGAGAACTGCGCCTGGTGCAGCACGAGCTCGACCGTGCCCTTCGCCTTCGAGGCGGCCTTGACCAGCGCGTCGAGATCGGCGAGCAGGTGCACCGAGCCCTTGCCGATCTCGAGCGCCGTCGCCAGCGCCTCGCGCAGCGCGCGCTCGTTCGCCGGCTCGACGCGCAGGTCGGCCACCGGCAGCTCGATCGTGTGCTCCTTGAAGCGGTCGATGCGCGGGAAGGGATCGAGCGGCAGGAACGCGCCGTCCACCCGCAGGCTCGCGTAGCCCTTCGCCTTGGCCCACTTTGCCAGGTCCGTGTACACGCCCTTGCGGTTGACCACCAGCGGCGCGAGCAGGCCGATGCGCTGGCCGCGGTACTCGCGCAGGATGCGCGCCGCGATCGCGTCCTCGCTCTGCGGCTCGATCGGCAGCTTGCAGTCGGGGCAGTGCTGGGTCCCGAGCTTGACGAACAAGAGGCGCAGGAAGTGGTGGATCTCGGTCAGCGTGCCGACCGTGCTCTTCCTGCCGCCGCGGCTGGTGCGTTGCTCGATCGCGACCGTGGGCGGAATGCCCCAGATCGCGTCGACGTCCGGGCGCGAGGCCGACTGCACGAACTGGCGCGCGTAGGCGTTGAGCGACTCCAGGTAACGCCGCTGGCCCTCGGCGAACAGGATGTCGAACGCGAGCGTCGATTTGCCCGAGCCCGACACGCCGGTCACCACGCTGAAGCGGTTGCGCGGGATCTCGACGTCGATGTTCTTGAGATTGTGCTCGCGCGCGTTGTGGATGCGGATGGCGTTGCCGAGGTAGCGGCCGTGGTCTTCCTTCGCTTTTGGAATTTCCTTTATGAATGCTTGTTCGTACTCCCGCAGCGCTTTTGCGGTATGCGAAGTCTCGTGCCGCATCACGTCCGCGGGCGTGCCTTCGCACACCAGCGCGCCGCCGGCTTCGCCGCCCTCGGGGCCGAGGTCGACGATCCAGTCTGCGGCGCGCATGACGTCCAGGTTGTGCTCGATCACCACCAGCGAGTGCCCGGCGGCGAGCAGCTGGCGGAAGGCCCCGAGCAGCTTGGCGATGTCGTCGAAGTGAAGCCCCGTCGTCGGCTCGTCGAACAGGAACAATTTATTCGAGCCTGGCCCCTTTTCCAGGTGGCCGGCGAGCTTGAGGCGCTGGGCCTCGCCGCCGGACAGCGTCGGCACGGGCTGGCCGAGGCGCAGGTACTCCAGGCCGACGTCGGCGAGCGGCGCGAGGCGCGCCTCGACCTCGCGCTCGCCGGCGAAGAAGGCGAGCGCCTCGGACACCGTCATCTCGAGTACGTCCGAGATGCTCCTGCCGCGCAGCGCCACCTCGAGCACTTCGGGCCGGAAGCGCTTGCCGTCGCAGTCGGGGCAGCGCAGGTAGACGTCGGACAGGAATTGCATCTCGACGTGCTCGAAGCCGTTCCCGCCGCAGGTCGGGCAGCGGCCGTTGCCGGCGTTGAAGCTGAACGTTCCGGGCGTGTACTTGCGCTCCTTCGCCAGCGGCGTGCGGGCGAACAGGATCCGGATCGCGTCCCAGGCGCCGACGTAGCTTGCGGGGTTGGAGCGCGTGGTCTTGCCGATCGGCGACTGGTCGACCATCACCGCTTCGGCGACCTTCTCCGCGCCCGAGAGACCGCGGTGCGCGCCCGGCGCCTCGGTCGGCTTGCCCTTGGACTTGAGCAGCGCCGGGTAGAGCACGTCCTGCACCAGCGTCGACTTGCCCGAACCGGAGACGCCGGTCACGCAGACCAGGCGCTGCAGCGGAATCGAGACATCGAGGCCTTTGAGGTTGTGCTCGCTCGCGCCTTCGACACGAAGGAAATCTCTTCCAATCGGAAACGCTCCACCGCCCGCGTCGGCGCGCTTTCGACCCGAAAGATATTCCGCGGTCAGCGTGTCGCACGTCTTCAGCTCCTGCGGCGCGCCGAAGAACACCACCTCGCCGCCGCGCTCGCCCGGGCCGGGGCCCATGTCGAGGATGCGGTCGGCGGCGAACATGATCTGCGGGTCGTGCTCGACCACCACCAGCGAGTTGCCTGCGTCGCGCAGCCGGCGCATGACCTCGATCACGCGCCCCATGTCGCGCGGGTGCAGGCCGATCGAAGGTTCGTCGAGCACGAACAGGGTGTTCACCAGCGAGGTGCCGAGCGCGGTGGTGAGGTTGATGCGCTGCACCTCGCCGCCCGAGAGCGTGCGCGACTGGCGGTCCAGGGTCAGGTAGGACAGCCCGACCTCGGTCAGGAACCTCAACCGCGAGCGCAGCTCGGCGAGCAGCAGCTCGGTCGCCTCGTCCACCGGCGCGGGCAGCGCGAGCGCGTCGACGAAGGCGCGCACGCGCTCGATCGGCAGCAGCATCAGGTCGTGGATCGAGTGCGGCCCGATGCGCCACAGCGTCGCGTCGGGCTTCAGGCGCGTGCCACCGCAGGCCGTGCACTCGGTATAGGCGCGGTACTTCGACAAGAGCACGCGGATGTGCATCTTGTAGGCCTTCGACTCGAGCCATTTGAAGAAGCGCCGCACGCCGTACCAGGTGCCGGGCCAGCTCTTGCGCCAGCTCACCCAGTCGCTTTCACCCTCGAGTACCCATTCCTTTTGTGAAGCATTCAATTCGCGGAACGGCGTATCGAGCGGGATGCCCCGTTTCTTCGCGTACTTCGAAAGGTCGTCCTGGCACTCCTTGAAGCTCGCGGTCTGCCAGGGCCGCACTGCGCCCTCGCGCAGGGTCTTCGACTCGTCCGGGATCACGAGGCCGAAGTCCACCCCGATCACGCGCCCGAAGCCGCGGCAGGTCTCGCAGGCCCCGAGCGGCGAATTGAACGAGAACGCCGCCGGCACCGGATCGGAGTAATGGATGTCGCAGTCCGCGCAGTGAAGGTCGGAGGAGAATTTCCAGACCGAATAATCGGGGTCAGAGTCGGATTTCGCTTCGGTAATCCGAC
>JBAUTD010000172.1:0-1668 GCA_049582045.1 Burkholderiales bacterium | reverse complement strand
CGCGCTGTGCATCCAGGGCGAGCTGCGCTACACCGACATCTCGGCGCGCTACGGCGGCGACGAGTTCATCGTGCTGCTGCCCGAGACCCCGCTCAAGGGCGCGCTCGACGTCGCCGAGCGGATCCGCAGGAAGATCGTCAATGCGCCCTTGAGCCTGCGCGGCGCGCGCGTCGATTCGAGCGTCAGCATCGGCGTGGCCGGGTTCCCCGCCGACGGGCGCAACCTGGACTCGATCGTGGCGCAGGCGGACCGGGCGATGTACCAGGCCAAGCAGCAGGGCAAGAACTCGATCGTCGCCGCGACGCCGCCGGGCTAGAGGGGGTGCGGGGGTAAGACGATTCTCACCCCCGCGTCACTAGAGCGTCCACTCGACGTACGTATAGATGTAGTTCGAGCCGCCGTTGACGTCGCCGAACAGCTGCGAGCTGCCGAAAATCCCGGAGCGGTGGGTCACCCCGAAGCCGAAGTAGGCGTCGCGCAGCGACCGTTTGCCGATCAGGTCGCCGATGCTGACGTCGATGCTCGGATCGAGATAGTTGAGCAGGTACGAGGTGCCGCGGCCGCGCCGCGCCTGGTCGCGCGCCTCGACGTACGGTATGCGCTGCGCGTACGACAGGCCGGTGCCGAAGCCCACGCGCGTGCGCACCCGATCGCTCCAGGGAAAACCGTACCAATAGCCCTTGACGTAGGCGTTGAACTGCCACGAGTCGGGCTGCAGGCCGCGCTCGTCGTGGTGCAGCAGGCCGACATAGCCGACGATATCGACCGGCCAACCGTTCAGCCGCTGCACGAGGGTGCGCCCGATCTCGATCCCGGCGACGCGGGTCCGGTCGGGCGTGTCGGTCGAGGTACAGCGCAGTTCCATGATCGGCAGCAGATTGCAGCCGCTCGACTTTCCGACCAGCAGCTTCACGATCAGCGGCTTGCCGCCGGGCGCAAAGGCCTCGTGCTGCGGGGAGAAGTCGTAGGCCGCACCCGCCATGGCCGTGATCTCCATCCGGTCCCTGACGATCGGGCTGTCGCGCACCTCGCTCGACCAGCGCGTCGCCGAGACCCCGGCCAGCAGGCGCCAGCGCTCGGTCAGGCGGTACGAGCCGTACAGCCCGGCCTCGTTGTTGAAGCCGGCGCCGGCCTGGTAAGCCGGGCGGGTGGGCGTGGCTTCGTCCGGGCGCACGCCGTAGTAGTAGTCGTTCAGCCGCGCGCTGCGCAGCGAGACCATGACGTAGGGCCGCAGCCACAGCCGCCCGCGCCGCCAGTCGTAGTTGTAGCCCAGGCGCAGTTCGTTGCCGCCCGAGCTGTGGCTCACGTCGCGTAGCGCCTCGCCGAACACCGTGCCCCAGCGAAAGCGCCGCTCGTAGCCCACCCCGGCGTCCAGCCCCGGGCCGCGGTAGGCCATCCCGGCCAGGCTCGAGGGAATCCGGTCGGAGGGAAAGCCCTCGAAGCGGTGGGTGAGGAAAAGGTCGAAGCCGTCGCCCCGCTCGCGATCGAACTTGAAGCCGACGCGGTAGGCGTGCAGGTAGAAGTGCCGGTTCTCGTACAGGTACAGCGGCACCAGGTCGTTGCGCACTCCGCCGTCGACGTAAGGCGAGCGCGTCACGGTCGCGGCAATGCCCACGCCGGCGCCGCCGTCGGTCTCGACCAGGCCCACCAGCGGGTCGCTCGTGGCGC
>JBAUTD010000171.1:0-1542 GCA_049582045.1 Burkholderiales bacterium | reverse complement strand
CAGGTGGTGGTCGCCGCGCGCAACGCGCGCAAGTCCGCTGCCGCGGTCGCGGAGATTCAGTCGCTCGGCACGGGCGGCGCGCTCGCGCTCGAGTGCGACGTCACCGACGAAAACTCGGTCGATGCGCTGTTCGAGGCGGTCGCGGCGCGCTGCGGCCGGGTCGACATCCTGGTCAACAACGCCGGCACGAATATCAGGAAGCCGCCGCAGGCATTGTCGCTCGCGGAGTGGCGCGAGGTGATCGACACCAACCTCACCAGCGCCTTCCTGTGCTCGCACGCGGCCTGGCCGCTGCT
The DNA here is from genome assembly GCA_049582045.1 of Burkholderiales bacterium. Taxonomy (GTDB): domain Bacteria; phylum Pseudomonadota; class Gammaproteobacteria; order Burkholderiales; family SG8-39; genus DAHVFK01. The sequence continues at coordinate 1,246 of JBAUTD010000171.1, read as the reverse complement.
GAAGAAGGCCGGCGGCGGCAAGGTGATCAACATCGGCTCGATGCTATCGATCTTCGGCGCCGGGTTCGCCCCCGCCTACGCCGCCAGCAAGGGCGGAATCGTGCAGTTCACCAAGGCCTGCGCCTCAGCGTGGGCCGCGGACAACATCCAGGTCAACGCGATCCTGCCGGGCTGGATCGACACCGAGCTGACAGTGAAGGCGCGCGCGCAGATACCAGGCCTGCACGACGGCGTGCTCAAGCGCACCCCGGCCGGGCGCTGGGGCGCGATCGACGACTTCCGCGGCATTGCGGTGTTTCTCGCCGCGCCGGCGTCGGACTTCGTCACCGGCGCGGCGATCCCGGTCGACGGCGGCTACTCGATCCAGGCCTGAGCGCGCAGCCGCGCGCCGCACGGGGTCAGCGCACGACGATGCCATCGTGCACGTCGCGCACGCCGTCGACGTCCATCGCGATCTTCACCGCCCGCGCGCGCAGCTGCGGGTTGTCGACGAAGCCCGAGAGCAGCACCTGGCCGTGGTCGGTCTCGACGCTGATCTCGAAGCCCTTGAGCTTCTCTTCCTTCACCAGCGCCGCCTTGACCTTCGCGGTGATCACGCTGTCGTCGACATACTTGCCCAGGCGCATGCGGTCGTAGATCGCGCCCGCCTTGACGAACTCGTCGTGGTCCAGCCTGCCGTCGTGATTGGCGTCGGCCTCGCTGAACGCCTTGTCGAAGCCCTGCAGCTTGCTGGTTTCGCTCTTCGACAGATAGCCGTCGTGATTCGTATCGAGCGCGGCGAAGTCGCCCGCGCGACCCGCGCTTGCCGCCGCTGCGGGCAGCGCGACCAGAGCGAACGTCGCGGCGAGAATGGCCTGAGTCGTTGGTTTTCGTTTCATCGCTTGCTCCTTTCACGAGTTGATACGCCACGGGGGCCGTGTGGGGCCCCCGCAGCCTTTTCGAGGCAATCAGCGTGCCAGGCACGCCGAAATTCCATGCTCTCAGCTACTTGGGTCGGATTCGAGCACTCGGCGCAAAACCCGGAACTGTCGCCTCAGGGCGACGCGGGAAGCGAGGGAGACTGTCGCGCAAGCGCTTTTTGCGTCGCGTTATCGGGACAGTCCGGCGCTAGCCGAGCGTGGCGATGTCCTGCGCCGTCAGCTCGAGCTCGGCGGCGCGCTGGTTCTCTTCGAGATGCGCGAGCGAGGCCGTGCCGGGGATCGGAAGCATCACCGGGGATCGCGCGAGCAGCCAGGCGAGCGCGACC
>JBAUTD010000170.1:0-4714 GCA_049582045.1 Burkholderiales bacterium | reverse complement strand
GGGCAGCTTCACGCCCGCGGCGAGCTGCGACTTGACGAACGCCTCGCCGAAGCTGCGCCCGACGCCCATCACCTCGCCGGTGGACTTCATTTCCGGGCCGAGGATGGTGTCGACGCCGGGGAACTTGGAGAACGGGAACACCGCCTCCTTGACCGAAAAGTACGGCGGCCGCGCCATGCCGCCGATGCCCTGCGCGGCGAGCGACTTGCCCGCCATGCAGCGCGCGGCGATCTTGGCCAGCGGCAGCCCGGTCGCTTTCGACACGTAGGGCACGGTGCGCGAGGCGCGCGGATTCACTTCCAGCACGTAGACCACGCCGCGCTGGATCGCGAACTGCACGTTCATCAGCCCGCACACGTCGAGCGCCCGCGCCAGCATCTCGGTCTGCCGGCGCAGCTCCTGCTCGAGCGCGGGAGACAGCGAATGCGGCGGCAGGCAGCACGCGGAATCGCCCGAGTGCACCCCGGCCTGCTCGACGTGCTCCATCACCCCGCCGACGAACACGTCCTTGCCGTCGGCCACGCAGTCGACGTCGACCTCGATCGCGTCGGACAGGTAGCGATCGAGCAGCACCGGAGAGTCATTGGATACGCGCACCGCGTTTTCCATGTATCGCTGCAGGTCGGCCTGCTGGTGCACGATCTCCATCGCCCGGCCGCCCAGCACGTAGCTCGGGCGCACCACCACCGGATAGCCGATCTCGTCGGCGAGCTTCATCGCCTCGTCGGCCGAGCGCGCGGTGCGGTTCGGCGGCTGGCGCAGCTTGAGCCGGTCGATCAGCTTCTGGAAGCGCTCGCGGTCCTCGGCCGCGTCGATCATGTCGGCGCTGGTGCCGATGATCGGCACGCCCGCGGCGTCGAGATCGCGCGCCAGCTTGAGCGGCGTCTGGCCGCCGTACTGCACGATCACGCCGAAGGGCTTCTCCTTGGCCACGATCTCGAGCACGTCCTCGAGCGTGAGCGGCTCGAAGTACAGCCGGTCCGAGGTGTCGTAGTCGGTCGACACCGTCTCCGGGTTGCAATTGACCATGATGGTCTCGAAGCCGTCCTCGCGCAGCGCGAGCGCCGCGTGCACGCAGCAGTAGTCGAACTCGATGCCCTGTCCGATCCGGTTGGGCCCGCCGCCCAGCACCATCACCTTGCGCCGCGCGCTCGGCGCCGCCTCGCATTCCTCCTCGTACGTCGAGTACAGGTACGCGGTGCCGGTGGCGAATTCCGCAGCGCAGGTGTCCACGCGCTTGTACACCGGGCGGATGCCGAGCGCGTGACGCTTGGCGCGCACTTCCTTCTCGGTGGTGTTGAACAGATAGGCCAGCCGCCGGTCGGAGAATCCCTTGCGCTTGAGCAGCCTGAGGGTGCCGGCGTCGATTTCGGTCAGCAGCCGGTCGTCGAGCTCCATCTCGAGGTCGACGATCTCCTTGATCTGCGCGAGGAACCACGGATCGATGCGGGTCAGCCGGTAGACCTCGTCGAGCGTGAAGCCGTTCTCGAACGCGTCGCCGACGTACCAGATGCGCTCCGGGCCCGGCTCGCCGAGCTCGCGCTCCAACACCTCGCGGTCGGTCGTCTTCTGATTCAGCCCGTCGACGCCGACCTCCAGGCCCCGCAGCGCCTTCTGGAACGATTCCTGGAAAGTGCGCCCGATGGCCATCACCTCGCCGACCGACTTCATCTGCGTGGTCAGGCGATCGTTCGCCTGGGGAAACTTCTCGAACGCGAAGCGCGGCACCTTGGTGACCACGTAGTCGATCGTCGGCTCGAACGAGGCAGGCGTCGCTCCGCCGGTGATCTCGTTCTTCAGCTCGTCGAGCGTGTAGCCGACCGCGAGCTTGGCCGCGACTTTCGCGATCGGAAAGCCGGTGGCCTTCGAGGCCAGCGCCGAGGAGCGCGACACGCGCGGGTTCATCTCGATCACCAGCATCTGGCCGTTTTCCGGGCTGATCGCGAACTGCACGTTCGAGCCGCCGGTGTCGACGCCGATCTCGCGCAGCACCGCGATCGAGGCGTCGCGCATGATCTGGTATTCCTTGTCGGTAAGCGTCTGCGCCGGCGCCACGGTGATCGAGTCGCCGGTGTGCACGCCCATCGGATCGAGGTTCTCGATCGAGCAGATGATGATGCAGTTGTCGCGCTTGTCGCGCACGACCTCCATCTCGAACTCTTTCCAGCCGATCACCGACTCCTCGATCAGCAGCTCGCGCGTCGGCGACGCCTCGAGCCCGCGCTCGCAGATGGTGACGAACTCTTCCCGGTTGTAGGCGATGCCGCCGCCGCTGCCGCCGAGCGTGAAAGAGGGCCTGATCACGACAGGGAAGCCGATCCCGGCCTGCACCTGCAGCGCCTCTTCCATCGAGTGCGCGAGCGACGAGCGCGGACAGGAAAGGCCGATGCGCTGCATCGCGCGCTTGAACTTCTCCCGGTCCTCGGCCTTGTCGATCGCCTCGCGCGAGGCGCCGATCAGCTCGACGCCGAATTTCTCCAGCACGCCTTCGCGCGCGAGATCGAGCGCGCAGTTGAGCGCGGTCTGCCCGCCCATGGTCGGCAGCAGCGCGTCGGGGCGCTCTTTCTCGATGATCCGCGCCACCACCCGCCAGGTGATCGGCTCGATGTAGGTCGCGTCCGCCGTTCCCGGGTCGGTCATGATGGTCGCCGGGTTCGAGTTCACCAGCACCACCCTGTAGCCTTCCTCGCGCAGCGCCTTGCACGCCTGCGCGCCGGAATAGTCGAACTCGCAGGCCTGCCCGATCACGATCGGGCCGGCGCCGATGATCAGCACGCTCTTGATGTCAGCTCTTTTTGGCATCGCTCATCAGTCCGGCGAAGCGGTCGAAAAGGTAGCCGATGTCGTGCGGGCCGGGGCTCGCCTCGGGATGGCCCTGGAAGCAGAACGCGGGGCGGTCGGTGAACGCCAGCCCCTGCAGCGAGCCGTCGAACAGCGACACGTGGGTCGGCCTGACGCCCGGCGGAAGGGTCTTTGGATCGACCGCGAAACCGTGATTCTGGCTCGTGATCACGACCTGCCCGGTGTCGAGGTCCTTCACCGGGTGGTTCGCGCCGTGGTGGCCGAATTTCATCTTCACCGTACGCGCGCCCGCGGCGAGGCCCATCAGCTGGTGTCCGAGGCAAATCCCGAACAGGGGAAGGTCTTTTCTTTCAAGCAGCTCCCGGATGGCCCGGATCGCGTAGTCGCACGGTTCGGGATCGCCGGGGCCGTTCGAGAGGAAGATCCCGTCGGGCTTGAGGGCGAACGCGTCGCGCGCGCTCGCCTGAGCCGGCAGGACGGTCACCTTCGCGCCGCGCTCGGCCAGCAGCCGCAGGATGTTGCGCTTGATGCCGTAGTCGAAGGCGACGACGTGGAAGCGCGCATCGCCGCCGGCGCGGTGCCCCTTGCCGAGCTGCCAGGCGCCTTCGGTCCACTCGTAAGGCGCGGCGGTGCTCACCACCTTGGCGAGATCCATTCCGGCCAGCCCGGGAAACGCGCGCGCGGCCGCCAGCGCGCGATCGACGTCGACGTCGCCGGCCACGACGCATCCGCTCTGCGCGCCCCTCTCCCGCAGGATCCGGGTCAGCCGGCGCGTATCGATATCCGCGATCGCGACCACGCCGTTGGCCTCGAGGTATTGCTCGAGGCGCCCGCGCGAGCGCCAATTGGAGTGCGTGGCAGGGACGTCACGCACGACCAGCCCCGCCGCGAAAACCCGGGCCGACTCGTCGTCCTCGGGGTTGGTTCCCGTGTTGCCGATGTGGGGATAGGTCAGGGTGACGATCTGGCGGCAGTAGGACGGATCGGTGAGGATTTCCTGATAGCCGGTCATCGCGGTGTTAAACACCACTTCCCCGGCCGAAAGGCCCTTTGCGCCGACCGCGCGGCCCCGGAACACCGTCCCGTCGGCGAGGACGAGTGCGGCAGGTTCGAGAGCGGCCAAAACGTGTACTCCATTAGATACGAAAAAGCGGAAGAGGCTGGCGCCCCTCCCGCTCGTTTGAGCAGCGAATTATACCGGCTCCGGGCCCTGCCCGGCAACGTGCCGCTATTTCAGCCCGAGCACGTCGAACATGTCGTACAGCCCGGGCTTCGCGCCGCGCAGGAACTTGGCCGCCCGCAGCGCGCCGAGCGCGTAGGTCATGCGGCTGGAGGAGCGGACCGTGATCTCGACGCGCTCGCCGGCGCCGGCAAATATCACCGTGTGCTCGCCGACGATGTCGCCGCCGCGGATGGCGTGAAAGCCGATCGCCTTGGGATCGCGCTCGCCGGTGTCGCCCTGGCGGCCGTACACCGCGCAGTCCGCGAGACTGCGCCCGAGCGCGCGCGCGACCACCTCGCCCAGCTTGAGCGCGGTGCCCGAGGGCGCGTCGACCTTGTGCCGATGGTGCGCCTCGACGATTTCGACGTCGTAGGCGTCGCCGAGGATCCGCGCCGCCGTCTCGGCCAGCTTGAAAGTGGCGTTCACGCCCACCGCCATGTTCGGGGCCATCACCAGCGCCACCCGCCTGGCCGCCTCGCCGATGCGCGCCTTCTGCGCCTCCGAAAAGCCCGTGGTGCCGATCACCATCGATTTGCCCAGGCGGGCGCAGGCCTCCAGATGAGCGAGCGTGCCCTCCGGGCGCGTGAAATCGATCAGCGCGTCCGCGGCGGCAAGCGCCGCTGCGACGTCGGCGCTTAGCTTGAGCGCGCAGGGCAGGCCGACGAGTTCGCCCACCTCGCGCCCGAGCGC
>JBAUTD010000169.1:0-4319 GCA_049582045.1 Burkholderiales bacterium | reverse complement strand
GCCGCGGCAGCTCTTCGCGCGCGGGCAGCGAGACGACGTCGGCCTGCATGCGCGCGAAGCTCGCGACGGTATGCCGCGGCACCGCCTCGAGCAGCTGCGTGATGCGGTCCGCGCGGTACGGCGGCTGCCACTCGCTGGTGATGAAGTGCGCGTAGCCCGGCGGCACGATCTTCTGGTTCGCGGTCACGATCTCGCCGCTCGGCGGGTTGTACGACTGCGGCAGCTCGTCGAACGGGATCCATCCGGCCCAGTCGTATTTCGCCTCCCAGCCCGGCGCGGGCGCGAGCCCCTCGAGGTCGTTGCCGGGCTTGCGCACCGGCACCCGCCCCGCGGCGATGAAGCCGATGTTGCCGTCGACGTCGGCGTAGACCATGTTCTGCTGCGGCGCCTGCAGGTCGCGCAGCGCGGCGCGGAATTCCTTCCAGTTGCGCGCCCGGGCGAGCTTCAGCGCGGCGCCGATCGAGGTGTCGTCGTGCGAAAGGGCGGTCCACTCGAACGCGAGCACGTGCCCGCGCGGCGCGAGATCCTGCGCCGGGCGCAGCACCTCCGACACGACCGGGCCGTGGCGCGTGACGCGCACCCGAAGCTTCACGTCGGCTTCGCCGCGCACCTTGATCGTCTCCTCCCGGATCGCGAACGGACGCGGTCCTTCCGGCGTCAGGTAGGCGTCGCGGCCCTCGAGCTTCTCGACGTACAGGTCCTGCACGTCGGGGCCGGTATTGGTCGCGCCCCAGGCGATGCGCTCGTTGCGCCCGAGCAGGATCCCGGGCACGCCCGGCAGCGTGGCGCCGATCGCGTCCAGACCGGGCGCCTCGAGCTGCGCGAAGTACCATACCGGCGGCGCGGTGAGGCCGAGGTGAGGATCGTTCGCGAGCAGCGGCTTGCCGCTTGCGCTGCGCTTGCCGCTCACCACCCAGTTGTTCGATCCGGCGCCGTCGGGCAGCCAGCCCGGCAGCAGCGCTGCCACCTTGAGCATCGCCGCTTCGAGCGCCTGCGCGTCGCCATCGAGCCCGGCATAGAGCTTCTTCAGGTCGCGGATCTTGAGCGGCGCGTCGCCCGGATAGGGCGGCAGCAGCTCGTCGATGCGCGCCTGCGGCAGCGTCCGCGCGAGGCGCATGCGCAGCAGCTCGTTCTTCCAGTTCGCGCCCAGGTCCCAGGCCATCATCTTGACCCACGCGAGCGAGTCGGCCGGGGTCCAGGGCTCGGGCGCCACGCGCAGGATCCAGAACTCCGGCGGCAGCACCGGCCGCGTAGCGAGGAACGCGTTCACGCCCGCCGCGTACGCATCGAGCACCTTGCGCGTGTCCGGGTCGAGCTTCGCCAGGCTCGCTTCGGCCGCGCGGCGCACGCCCAGCGTGCGCAGGAAGCGGTCGGTGTCGAGCCCGCTCGCGCCGACGATCTCGGACAGGCGCCCGGCGGCGATGCGCCGGCTGATCTCCATCTGCCACAGCCGGTCCTGCGCATGGGCGAAGCCCAGCCCGAAGTACGCGTCCTCGATCGACGCGGCGCGAATGTGCGGGATTCCGTAGGCGTCGCGCATCAGCGCGATCGGCGCCTTGAGCCCGGCGATGCGCAGCGTGCCCTCGGTCTGCGCAAGCGACTGGCGCAGGTACAGGTAGGCCGCGCCCGTCAGCAGCGCCGCGACAACCACCAGCAGCAGCGAATAGCGCAGCAGCCTACGCATCGCGGCAGGATACCCCCCGGGGGACCCCTGGGCGCGTGACTTACGCCAATGCGGCACCGCGGCAATTCTGCTATAAGCGAAAGGTTACGACGAATTGGCGGAGGCCTTTCGGTGCTCTACAGCCTTTACGAAGCGCAGCATGCAGCCCTGCAGCCATTGCGCCTCGCCGCGGAGCTCTCGCGCGGCTGGTTCGGCCATCCGTTCAGCCCGCTGTCGTACTCGCCCATGTCGCGCCGGCTCGCCGCGGGCAGCGATCTGTTCCTGCGCCTCACCCAGCGCTACGAGAAGCCCGCCTGGCGCGTGGACTACACCACGATCGGCGGCGAGCGCGTTCCGGTCAGCGCTGAAGTGGCGCTCGCCAAGCCGTTCTGCAACCTGATTCATTTCAAGCGCGAGCTCGCGAAGCCGCGCAACGACCCGAAGGTGCTGCTGGTCGCTCCGCTGTCGGGGCATCACGCGACGCTGCTGCGCGACACGGTGCGCACCCTGCTGCCGGAGCACGAGGTATGGGTGACCGACTGGGTCGACGCGCGCATGGTTCCGCTCGCCGCCGGACCGTTTCACTTCGACGACTACGTCGACTACGTGTGCGAATGGATCCGGCTGCTCTCGCCCGACCTGCACGTGATCTCGGTCTGCCAGCCGACCGTGCCGGTGCTCGCCGCGGTGTCGCTCATGGCCTCGCGCGACGAGCCGAGCCGGCCGAAGACGATGGTGATGATGGGCGGGCCGATCGATGCCCGCAAGAGCCCGACCGCGGTCAACAACCTCGCCACCAAGAAGCCGTTCTCGTGGTTCGAGCAGAACCTGATCGAGCGCGTGCCGGCGAAGTACCCCGGCTTCATGCGCCGCGTCTACCCCGGCTTCCTGCAGCACCTCGGATTCGTGGCGATGAACCCGGACCGGCACTTCAACGCGCACTGGGACTACTACAACCACCTGCTCGAGGGCGACGGCGATTCCGCCGATCACCACCGCCGCTTCTACGACGAGTACAACGCGGTGCTCGACATGCCGGCCGAGTATTACCTCGATACCGTCAAGCGCGTGTTCCAGGACTTCGCGCTGCCCAAGGGGCGGCTGTTCGTGCGCGAGGAGCTGGTGCGCCCGCAGGCGATCCGACGCACGGCGCTGTTCAGCATCGAAGGCGAGCTCGACGATATCTCAGGCACCGGTCAGAGCGAGGCCGCGCACGCGCTTTGCCTGAACATCCCCGCCGGCCAGCGAGAGCACTTCCTTGCGCCGCGCGTGGGCCACTACGGCATCTTCTCCGGCCGGCGCTGGCGCGAGACGATCTATCCGCTCGTCCGGGAGTTCGTGCGCAGGCATGCTTGAGCGCCGCCGCGCGCTGCTGGTCGGCGCGACCGGCCTGATCGGCTCGTCCCTGCTCAAGCGGCTGCTGGACGTCAGCGTATACCGCAGCGTCACCGTCTGGGCGCGCCGCCCGCTCGCGCTGCACGGGGCGGGCTTGCGCATTGAGACCTTCGACTTCGAGGAAATGCGCGCGCACAAGGTCGAGGCCGACGACGTCTTCTGCTGCATCGGCACTACCATGAAGCACGCGCGCACGCGCGAAGTCTTCCGGCGCGTCGACCACGACTACCCGGTGGAGCTGGCGAAGGCGGCCGCGCGCGGCCGCGCGAAGCGCCTGCTGGTCGTCTCCGCGCTGGGCGCCGATCCGCGCTCGCACGTGTTCTACAACCGGGTCAAGGGCGAGATGGAAGCCGACGTACGCGCTGCGGGCGTGCCCAGAACGATCTTCTTCCGCCCCACGCTGCTCGCCGGCCATCGCGACGAATTCCGCCTCGGCGAGCGCATCGGACTCGCGGTCGGCGACCTGCTCGGCCCGATCCTCGGCAAGTACCGCCCGATCGGCGCCGACGTGGTCGCCATGGCCATGATCAAAGCCGCCCTGAAAAACCTCCCCTCCGGCGTCCTCGAGCCCGACCAAATCCGCACTCTCTGAAACCGGGGACAGACCCCGATTTCGAAGGCTACGTGGTTGTAATTACGTCATAAAGCCGATGACCTGTCCCCAATTTTCCAAAAGCAATAATCGGGAACAGACCAATCTAATCAGTAAGTTCGATGCGCTAATCGGGGTCTGTCCCCGGTTATGAGCTGCGGCAGGTGCCGAGTTTGCGGTTGTCGGGGTGCGCGCCGGCGAGGGGCTGCAGCTCGACGTTCTTCAGCGCGGCGTCGTCTTGCTGCGGAAACGGCCTGTCGCCCGCGGGATAGCAGCTCGAGGCGAGCAGGTAGGCGAGCACGTTTGCGTACTGCTCCTTCGACAGCGATCCCGGGCTGTGCAGCGGCATGTTGTTCACCACCAGGTAGCGGATGATGTAGAGCGACCAGTGATTCTTCTGCGCGGTCTGCAGGAAGCTGGTGCCGGCGATCGCGGGCCCGAGCGAGCCCTGCAGGTTCTTGCCGTGGCACTTCACGCAGTGCTGCAAAAACACCCGCCTGCCGGCTTTCGCCTGGGCGCGCGTATACAGGGCCGCAGGAGAAGGATCGTCCGCCGACGAGGCCGCAGGCGGATCCGCAGGCGGATCATTCGCCGCCGCCGAGCGCTTGCCGCACAGCGCCGCGACGATCCCGGCCGCCGCGGTGCGCACGATCAGCCGGTCGCCCTGCA